>JABUFB010000001.1:300000-391120 GCA_013314775.1 Armatimonadota bacterium
GGGCCAGAGGTAAGGCTCGACAGGCTGCGTGTGTCTCCAACATGAAGCAGATCGGGCTGGCGATGATCATGTACGCGTCGGACTATGACCAACTGCTGCCCTACTGGTGCATTGCCGGGTCCAGTGATCACAACCCGAACGACATCACGTGGGACGTCTCGATCATGCCGTACATGAAGAACCAACAGATCCTCATCTGCCCGGATAACACTTTCAACAGCGGCGGGAACACACATCCGAACCAGGACGGCAAGAAGCGCGGATACGCTCTGCCCCGTTACGTTGCTGCCCAAATGCAGGACGCGCCGCCGAACCCAGTCAAGACCCTGGTCCTCGTCGAGAAGGGCGCCTATCTGCCAGCCAGCTACGAGGACGCGGCCAGCGAACACCCGATCCAGGCCGGCTTCAGCAAGGAGTACCCCAACCAGGTCGCGTGCCGGCATAATGAAGGGAATAACTTCGCGTTCCTTGACGGCCACTCCAAGTGGTACAAGTTCTCGTCCGGGCCGTGGGTCGAGAACAGTTTCGTAGGATCGGATCCCGGAGGCGGTTACTGGACCGGCGACCGCGCCGGCCGCTGCGAGTTCCCTGAGGACTGGCCGACCCAGTAACGAACCTGCCGCTCCCAGCGGCTGCCACCCGCTGGCGCTCAACTCCGAGCGCGCGGCCCGAGCCCGGGCGCGCGCTCGGTTGGTTTACAGACTGCGGTGCGGATGTCGGAGGAGTGATGGACGATGGGACGAAAGCAAGGCTTCACCCTCGTAGAGATTCTGGTGGTGATTGCCATTATCGCTGTGCTGGCTGCCATCCTGTTCCCCGTCTTCTCCCGTGTGCGGGAGAATGCCCGCAAGACCAACTGCCTGTCCAACCTCAACCAGGTCGGTGTGGCGATGCGCGCGTACTCGTCGGACTACGGCGGCTACATCGTGAACTGGTGCGTCAGCCACCCGGCCTGTGCTGCCACCCCTGGGTGGCCCGCGCCGCCGGCGGAATCGGTGAAGAACGATCCGGCTGACGGCGTCGTGACCTGGGACCTGAGCATCATGCGATACCTGAAGAGCGACAAGGTGCTCCTTTGCCCGTCCAACAAGAACCCAAGGACCGACGTGGGGCGCGCGGCCCGTGCGTACGCCATCGCGCGCTACACCCAGAAGGTAGTCGCCGGGGGCATCTGGGGCCCCTCTCTGGGTATGATGGAGGGCGACTTCCCCAAGCCCACAGAGACCGTACTGCTCTTCGAGAAAGGCAACAATCTCCCCGGATCCTGGGGCGATGCGTGTGGCGAGAACGTGTTCGAAAGCCATAACGGACCGCTCATCGACCAGTATGCCCCCAACGACAACGACGAGCAGACGTCGGGCGGCCAGACTATCAACGTCCGCATGTTCCATGGTGACGGAAAGAACATCCTCTTCCTCGACGGCCACGCCAAGTACTTCACCAAGACCACCGGGCCTTTCGCGAAAGTCGGCGCATCCTACGCCGTCCCCGGTATGGTCTTCACACGCGCCGACATCCCCCAATGACCCGCGCAACCCACAATGCATAATCACGCTATATAACAACGAAGCAAAATCTGCTATAATGCGCGTGCCGGAAAGCCAGGCATCCAGCGTGGGACGCGCCACGCTGGATCCACAGCAAGAATTCCTTCAAACCCAATGAAACGCGGGCCCGAGAGGTCGCGGTTTCAGCCGACAAGGGGCTGTGAGCAGTGAGCAGTCGCAAGTGCCTGTTGGGCATTGACGTCGGATCGGTCAGCGTGAATCTTGCCGTGCTGGACGGGAACAAGTCAGTCATCCAGGAACGGTACGTTCGGCACAAAGGCCGGCCGATGAAGGTCGCCGCCGAAGTGCTGCGCGAGGCGATCTCCGAGCTGGGGATCGAGAACATCGCCGGCCTCGCCGCTACTGGAGCCGGGGGGAGGGTCATCGCACAGATTCTGGGCGCCACCTTCACTAACGAGGTCGTTGCCCAAGCCACCGCAACCAGTACCCTGCACCCAGAGGTCCGCACAGTCGTTGAGATAGGCGGGGAGGACTCCAAGCTCCTGTACCTGCAGCCTTCACAGTCGGGCGACCACATCGACATCGCGGACTTCGCCATGAACAGCATGTGCGCGGCAGGGACAGGCTCGTTCCTGGATCAGCAGGCCTCGCGCCTGGGGCTGAGCATTGAGGATTTCGGACGCCTGGCGCTGGAATCCCAGACACCGCCGCGCGTGGCCGGACGCTGCAGCGTGTTCGCAAAGTCTGACATGATCCATCTGCAGCAGAAAGCCACACCCACCAGTGACATCGTCGCGGGCCTGTGCTATGCCCTTGTCCGGAATTTCAAGAGCACCGTCGGCTCGGCGCGGGCCCTGGAGCCGCCGGTCGCCTTCCAGGGCGGTGTCGCGGCCAATCCCGGCATCGTTCGCGCCATGCGCGACGTACTGGAACTCACCGAAGACCAACTCGTAATCCCTGAGCATTTCGCGGCCATGGGCGCAATTGGCGCCGTTCTCAAGGCCGGCGACGACATCGCTCAGCCGGATTTCTCGAGGCTTGACGAACTTGCACAATACGTCTTTCATGCCGGCTCCGACCGCACCCTGCTTCCGCTGAAGCTCGACAATGCGGTCATTATGCCCGCTGAAGTAACGCGCCCGGAGCCTCGCGACGGCGAGCGCATTCCCGCGTACCTGGGTGTGGATATCGGCTCCATCAGCACGAATCTGGTGGTCATCGACGCCGACGGCAATGTGCTGTGCAAACGCTATCTGATGACCGCCGGCGCGCCAATTGAGGCGGTCCGTACGGGCCTTCGCGAAGTGGGGCAGGAAGTCGGCGCCATCGTGGACATCCGGGGCGCCTGCACCACCGGTTCCGGCAGGTACCTGATCGCCGACTTCATCGGTGCGGACGTGGTGAAGAACGAGATAACCGCCCAGGCAAGGGGCGCTCTGGCCATCGACCCGAAGGTGGACACCATCTTTGAGATCGGCGGCCAGGACTCCAAGTATATTCGCCTGGAGAACGGCCACGTCGTCGACTTCGAAATGAACAAGGTCTGCGCCGCGGGAACTGGATCCTTCCTGGAGGAGCAGGCGGAAAAACTGGGCATCAGCATCAAAGAAGAGTTCGGGAATCTTGCTCTGCAGGCGAAAAACCCGGCCAACCTGGGCGAGCGCTGCACCGTGTTCATGGAGACCGAACTGCAGCGTAACCAGCAGGCCGGCACCCCCACTGAGGACCTCGTCGCCGGGCTCGCGTACTCTGTTGTCTATAACTATCTCAACCGCGTGGTGGCTCGCAAGCCCGTTGGCGAACGGATCTTCTTCCAGGGGGGCACCGCTTTCAACCGCGCCGTAGTCGCCGCATTCGGCATGGTCACCGGCAAGACGATCACCGTCCCCGCACACAATGAAGTCACTGGCGCGCTAGGGTGCGCCCTCATTGCTCGTGAGGAAGACCAGGGCAAGGGCAGCCGATTCAAAGGCTTTGATCTCAGCGAGCGCAAGTACACCATCCAGTCCTTTGAGTGCCGCGAATGTGCGAACCGCTGCGAAATCAACAAGGTCACCGTTGAGGGCGAAAGGCCGCTCTTCTACGGCAGTCGGTGCGAGAAGTACGATGTCGACCGCTCGCGGCGCACCGATATCGATCTGCCGGACCTTTTCGCCGAACGCGAGCAGATGCTGCTTACGGCGTACCAGCCTCGCACGGAGCTTCCGGAAGATGCGCCCAGGGTCGGCATTCCCCGGGCGCTCATGTTCCACGACCTGTTTCCGATGTGGCACGCGATGCTCACGGAACTCGGCTGCCGAGTGGTCCTCTCCGACCCCACAAACAAGAGCATCATCCATGAAGGCGTGGAGAAATCGGTGGTCGAGACCTGTTTTCCCGTGAAGGTGGCGCTGGGGCACGTCCTGGACCTGCTGAGCAAGGACATCGAGTACATCTTCCTGCCCAGCGTGATCAACCTGCCCAAGCTGGACAAGAGCATGACCGACTCCTTCGTCTGCCCCTACGGGCAGAGCTTCCCATACACCGTCAATTCGGCGGTGGACATCGAAGCACACGGCGTGAAGCCTTTGCGCCCCGTATTCTATCTCGAACACGGATCGCGCCAACTTGTGCCGGCTATGACGCCGATCGCGAAGGAACTGGGAAGGAGCGAAGCCGATGCCCGGCGCGCAGTGGATGCCGGAATCGCCGCTCAGCGCCGGTTCGCCCAATTGCTGCAGGTCCGCGGAAAGCAGGTGCTGGACAACCTGCCCGAAGACCGGCCGTCAATCGTCATCGTCAGTCGCGCGTACAACGGGTGCGATCCCGGCGCTAACCTGGAGATCCCCCAGAAGCTGCGGCACATGGGGGTACTGGCGATCCCCCTGGACTTCCTCCCGCTGGACAATGTGGAATTGCCGGGCGACTGGTTCAACATGTACTGGCGCTACGGCCAGCGAATCCTTGCCGCCGCCGAGGTCATCTCGCAGAACCCGAAACTGCACGCGCTTTACTTGACGAACTTCAGCTGCGGGCCCGACTCCTTCATCATGCGGTACTTCCAGGAACGCCTCGGAAGCGAACCCGTGCTGATGATCGAGGTCGATGAGCACAGCGCCGACGCGGGGATGATCACCCGTTGCGAGGCCTTCCTTGACAGCCTGGAGTCCACGAAGGGGCAGGTCTTCGAGAAGGGTCGGACCTTCCGGCCTCTGAGCATCGCCACCGGGTCGCGGCGCGAGATGCTCATCCCCAACATGAGCAGCCATGCATATGCCGTGGCCGCCGCTTTCCGGGCCTGTGGCATGCCTGCGCGCGTCATGGATCCGCCGGATGATGAGACCCTTATGTGGGGTCGCAAGTACACATCTGGCAAGGAGTGCTTCCCCTGCATCGTCACCACCGGCGACATGGTGCGCGAGGTCATGCGCCCGGACTTCGACCGGGACACCGCCGCGTTCTTCATGGGCGGTTCCGGAGGTCCCTGCCGATTCGGTCAGTACAACGCCCTCCAGCGCATGGTGCTGGATGATCTGGGCTACACCGACGTCCCGCTCTACGCCCCCAACCAGGCAAGCGGCTTCTTTGACGACCTGGGCGTGGTGGGACGCAAGTTCCTGCGGCTTGCCTGGCGAGGAATGGTGGCAGTAGACTTGCTGGATAAGGCGCTGATGGAGATTCGCCCTTATGAGGTGCGGCCAGGCACAACCGATGCCGTCCACCAGGTCTCGCTTGAGGATGTGACCGAGGCTGTCGCCGGCAACGGTGATCTCCTTGCAGCCCTCAAACGTTCACGTGACCGGTTCGCGGCAATCGAGATCGACCGCTCGCAGGAACGCCCGATCATCGGGCTCGTGGGCGAGTTCTACATCCGCGCCAACGCCTTCAGCAATGAGGACCTGGTGCGCAAGATCGAGGAACTGGGCGGGGAGGTCTGGGCATCGCCGATCTACGAGTGGTTCCTGTACCGAAATTTCCGCCGTGACATGCGTGCGAAGCTTGCCGGAAACCTGAAGCTGCGGCTCAAGAACTGGCTCATGGACCGGGTGATGGTCTCCGATGAACACCACCTGATCGCTGCTTTCGACGGGCTTCTGCGCAATGCCTATGAGCCCCCCACACAGGAAGTCCTGGCCATGGCCGAGCCTTACGTGCACCGCAGTTTCGAGGGCGAGGCGATCATGACCGTGGGCAAGGCAGTGGACTTCGCTCGCAAAGGACTCAGCGGCGTGGTGGCGGTCATGCCCTTCACCTGCATGCCGGGCACGATCTCCGAAGCCCTCATGAAGCGCGTCCGCGAAGATGAGAACGAGATCCCCTTCCTCAACATGGTGTACGACGGCTTCGAGCAGTCCACCGCGCGCACTCGCCTTGAGGCTTTCATGTACCAGGCGCGGGAGTACATGAACCGCAACCGCGCGGCTGCTGCGCTCTGACAACCCCACGCTTGTCGCAGAGGCAAACGCGGCGCACCTTCTGAGGTGCGCCGCGTGATTCCAACGGTTGCTCATCCCGCTCAGTCTGTCGTGCCGGGCGGCTTCGGGCCGAAGAACTGGTAGTAGATGCACTTGATGCGCCCGTTGTAGAGGCGCCGGCGATGGGTCGCCTGCCTTCCCACGAAGCGCTCCAGTTCAGCATGTGGCGTGAGCACGAACATGGACCAGTCGCGCAGGCCGTCCAGCACGCCCTTCAATTGCCCGTAGAGTTCCTCCGCCTGCCTGACATCCCCCAGACGCTCTCCGTACGGCGGGTTGCAGATCAGGTACCCATACTTGTGATGGGTCCGGAACTCGGCGAGCGGACGCTGGACGAACTCGATCTCGCCGCCAAATCCGGCGCGGTCGGCGTGGTGTTCGGCCAACCGGATTGCGTCCGAAGATATGTCGCTGCCCCAGATGCGCAGTTTGCGGTCGTGCACAGCGAGTTCATCGGCTTCGTCAAGCGCGTCACTCCACAGTTCGCGGGGTAGCGCCGGCCAGCGGAACGCATCGAAGGTTCGCAACGTGCCCGGCGCGATATTACGGCCGATCATCGCGGCCTCAATGGGTATGGTGCCCGAGCCGCAGCAGGGATCGGCCAGGATGAAGCCGGGTTGCCAGTGGCTGAGAGTGACCATCGCCGCCGCAAGGGTCTCTCGCAGAGGCGCAGGCGCCGACAGATCACGATAGCCGCGTTTGTGCAGGCCATCCCCGCTGGTGTCCAAGGTGAGAGAAACCACGTCTTTGAGCAGCGCAACCTGCACCCGGTGACGCGGCCCTGTCTCCGGAAGCGTGCGCACGCCGTGCCGGCGCTGGAGCGCGTTCACGATCGCCTTCTTGACGACACTCTGGCAGGCCGGGACGCTCGAGAGCGTGGACTTGACTGACTTGCCGATCACGGGGAACTCGGCATCCGGGGGAATCCAGTCGCTCCAGGGCAGCGCGGTGGTCTGATCGAAGAGTTCGTCGAAGGTGGTGGAGCGAAAAGACCCCAGTTCCAGCAGGACGCGGTCCGCGCAACGCAGCCACAGGTTCGCCCGGCAGATGGCCGGCGGATCAGTGGACCAGGTGACCTTTCCTCGGTCCACGCGCAGGTCCGCGTAGCCGAGAGCCCGAAGCTCATCGGCCACCAGTCCCTCCAGGCCAAAGGCACATGTTGCGACCAGCGTGATCATCGGGGATACCTTCCGGGCTGCCGGACCCCCTAAGCAGTTGGCGGCGCGCCGAACTTCAGCCGCGGTATTTGCTCGCACAGGATCCCGCCGTCGACGGTGATGCACTGGCCGGTGATGTACGCGCCAGCCTCGCTGGCCAGAAGTACAACCGCACCCGAACAGTCCGCGGGTTTGCCCAGGCGCCCCAGTGGAATGTGCTCCAGCAGGTACTCCCAGAAACCGTCGGCGACCTCAAAATCGTCCCCGATCTCCGTCTCGATCAGCCCCGGTGCCACGGAGTTCACCGTAATCCCGTGAGGCGCGAGTTCGATGGCCAGTGACCGGGTCATCATCTCCAGCGCGCCCTTGGATGTATTGTATGGCGCCAGGTGCGCTTCGGCCTGGTAGCCATTGGTGGAAGAGATGTTGATAATCCGCCCGCCCCCGCCGCGCTTGATCATCCGCGCCGCTATCTGTTGTGTCAGGAAGAAGGGGGCCGTCACGTTCACTGCGAAGGTGAAGTTCCAGCTATCCAGGCTCACCCGGTCGAAAGGCTCCAGGCTGGCGACTCCAGCGTTATTCACCAGGATGTCAATCTCGCCGAAGTCCGACCAGAGCGTCGCGGCCAGATCGGCCAGCCCCTCGGGTTTGGACAGGTCATACTGAAACGCCCGTGTTTCGCGGCCAAGCGCCTGGATTTCGGACACCACCTCGTCCGCCGCAGCGGCCGCTGAGCGGAATACAATGGCCACGTCGGCCCCGGCCTCCGCAAGCCCGATTGCCAGCCCCCTCCCAATGCCGCGAGACCCTCCTGTCACCACGGCTTTGCGTCCGGTAAGATCAAAAGCAGACATGAACGCCTCCGCATCAGAGCGACCCACCCGTGAGTCGCATGGAATCACTGGAGTTTGCCTGAGCCTTCAATAGGCCAGACGTCCACCACTCGGCCTTCGCTGCACACGAACATGCGCCGGTGCAGGTTGCAGGTTGTGCAGGCGTGAGAAGGCAGCAGGTGGACCTTCTGGCCGACCTGCAGGGGTTCGCCGTGAACATTGAGGAACCCGTGCTCTTCGGACAGGAAGAAAGTAATGTCGATGTCGGGACGTCCCATCACACGCGGCGGGCCGAACTCCGCGCCCACGCCTTTCACGCCCACATCCAGTACCGCGCGGGTGGGCTCTTTCGCGCTGATGCAGGTCGCCAGAACCGACAGCGCAAGCTCGAACTCGGGCCGCGTGTCCTTATACCGCCAGTCCATGGTCACATAGGTCCCGGCCTGGAGCTCGTCCACCCCGGGCGTGGTACCGGTGAGGTCGTAGGTACCCGTTCCACCGCCGCTGACGATGGCAACCGGGATGCCTGCGGCCTCGATGAGCCGCCTCGTCTCCACCATGAGGCCGATGGAGCTTCCGGTCACCGAGTTCCGCTCATCATCGTCCACCATGAGCACCGAATGCCCCTCGAAGCCCTGCAATCCGTCGAAGCGCAGGCCGGGCAGGCTCTGGATGAGCCGTGCCAGTTCGAGCGTGGGTTCGCCAGGCATGACGCCGCAGCGCTTCATCCCGATCTCCACCTCGATGAGCACCCCCACCTGCTTGCCTGCGGCCTCGGCCATCTGCGAGATCTCGCGGCAGTTGTCCTCATCGTCCACAGCAACGCGCACTATCGCGGGGTCGATGAGACCCAGGAGGCGCTCGATCTTCCGCGCGCCCACCACCTGGTTGGCGATGAGCACATCCATCATGCCGCGGCGAACACAGACCTCGGCTTCACTCACTTTGGCGCAGGTGACGCCCACGGCCTCGCGCACCAACTGCCGCTTCATGAGTTGGGGGCACTTGTGGTTCTTGAAATGCGGGCGCAGCTTGCAGTGCTTGTCCGCGAAAAAATCTGCCATGCGGTCGATATTGCGCTGGGCAATGTCGATGTCCAGCACCAGCGCGGGTGTGTCCAGGTCTTCCACGGGGCGGCCGATGGGCCAGCGGGGAGCCATCCGTCCATCTCCATGCGAAAAGGGCGCCGGAGCGCGCCATTGTGTATGAGCCGGCCCACAACAGTACCGGAGACGGGCATTCGCGTCAACCGCGGAGGTGCGCGGGCCGGCCGGCTGAGAACCCCGGGGTGCGCCCGTGCCCGCTTTGGTGTAGAATGCAGCGTCGCAAACCGCCCGGCCCAGACGGGCCGTGTAGACGCGTAAGGGAGCCGTTCACGTGGCAACCGAGAACCTGACTGAGGACGCGCTGGCTACCCGGAGGCAGGCCAGGCGATCCATTCTCCTCCTTTCCGGCACCTTCTTCTTCCTCTTCGCAGGCGCCGGAGCCCAGCAACTGTATATCACGCCGTACCTGCAGGACTGCACCGACTGGACCGGCATGATGCGGGGTATGGTCGCAGCCACCGTATATATAAGCATGATGGTCTTCCGCGTGGCAAATGTCTACCTCCTGCGCGGCTGGTCACACCAGCGCCTGACCTTCGTGGGTTCGCTCACCTACACGCTCTTCACCGTCGCAATGCTCGCTACTTTCTACGTCAAGAGCTACCCGCTTGCGCTTGCCGGAGCGGCAATCTGGGGCTGGGGCGGGGCGGCTATGTGGACGGGCACCACGATGATGGTCTTCAAAGCCGCCCAAGAGGGGAAGCGGTATGGGATCAGTACCGGCATCCTGTATAGCGCCACGCACGCGGGATGGCTTGCCGGAACCATCGTCCTGGGGATCGTATACCAAAATCAGAACTGGGAGCCATACACGGTATATGTGGTGGCCATGGCGATCACCATCATCGGGAACGTGCTGGCCGCCCTGCACCCGGTGGATGACGATTCGACAATGGCGAAGCCCCAGCGTGGCGAGCTCCGCCGGCTGATGCAGCGGTCGAAGGTGCGCATCGCGGGCTTTCTCCTGACCACGTCCTCGCTGTCCTTCGGCTTCATGCTCAGCGTCTTCGGGGATCATGTGAAGGCCCAGTTCGGCGAGGAGTACATCTGGGTCACCGCAATGTTCTATCCAGGCTGCCGCATGGTGACCAGCATCGTGGGCGGGGCTCTCAACGACCGCATCGGGCAGGCATGGACCATGGCCGGAGGGTTTGTGTCGGCAGCCGTGGCCCTGTGGCTGGCGACCCAGTGGTCTACGGTGGTCTCGGCAGCAATCGCCGCCACCGCACTGGCCCTGCTGAACGGAACCGTCCCGGTGGTTGCTACCGCGATGATCGGCGATTCTGCCGACAGTAAGCGCCAGCCACTTGCATACGGTGCGGTGTTCGCGTTTCGGGACCTGGGTGTGGTGCTCGCGGCGGTCTGGGGGAAGGTCCTCATGGGCCCCAGCGCGGAGTTCACACACACCTTCAACACCTTCGCGCTGGTCTTCCTGGCCTGCGGCGCTGTGGCGCTCATGCTGCGCAAACACGCCCTCGAGCGCCTCTGACAGCCAATCTGCGCCCATGAATCAGGAAAGCCGCGTGGACCAGAAGGGTCTCTCGCGGCTTTCCTTTATAGGGAGGAGGGCTGTCCTTCATATACCCCTGAGAGTGCGCCCCCAAACTCTCTGGCGCAATACCCGCAGGTTCCCCGCCCTCCCAACCGCTCCCTGTGAAGTTTCCCCCTCTTCGCGATTAGCCCCCAGACCGGTCCGGCCATTGGCTGCACCCGCGCGACGAGAAGGCTCTCTGCGACCGCATGCTATCGCTGGTGACCCCGCCCGTTGGCGGTCTGTCTTCGGGCGGACGGGCAGGGAAGGGTCCCGGAGGGCGCTGATCTGGCAAAACGACGGCGGGCCGGACGGGGCCCCTCCAGGCCCACTGCGCGGCCGTGATACCCCGTGCGGCTGGCCGAAGGGCCTTGTCAGCGCCTCGGGCGACCTCTCCGGATGGCCTCCCTTCAATCGTACTCGTAGGCAGCCGGTTCCCAGCCGCTGGCACTGATGACCTTCCACAGCCCGCCTTCCTTAGCGAAATCCACCTTCACACTCAAATCTATACCGTCTGCCAGTTCACTGTGATGGCCCGCGGCGAACCGCGCCCGGATTACCGCCTGAGCCCTCTTGCCCGAGATACTCACTCGCGGGGGCTCCACATGCAGCCGGAAAGGCTCGGGCTGCCGGAACCCGCTGACCACCATGCGGGTAATATCCCGCTTGCGATGAGTGCCATCGTCGTATTTGTCGGAAACATGCCGGAGCACGGCTCCCGCGTCTTTCCTCTCAACGGCCTGCTGCACCTGTAGGATGACGCGGTTGATCTGCAGTTCGTCGGGTTCTGTGGGACGCGCGCGCCACCAGGCGTAGCCGGCAACCAGGGCGACCACCAGGGCCAGGACGCCAAGAAGGACTCTCATCCAGCTCACTCCGCGCGTGCAAATGGGTGTATGACGACATGAGCTACCGGGAAGTATAGCACCGCGGGCCATGTCGGGGTTCCATGTCTGGCGCACGGGGAGGCCTTCTCCCCGGTCCGCGCCAGCTTGACCGGCGCAGGCAAGTGGCATACACTTCCCTGCGCCTGAGGGCGCTATTCGAAAGGATAGGCCGATGCTCCGCGACCGACGTTCATCCCTGACACTGGCTCTGATGGGGTTCGTGGCTGCCCAGGTGCTCTCCTGGGCCGGATGGCTGCGCTCTGTGGACAACGGACTCCTGTCGCTGGCATTCCACCAGCGCGGGACTCGCCCTGCGGCGCCGCAGGTGACCGTCATCGCACTTGATCCCCTGGACGTGTACCCTGATCCCGGCGCGCCGGAATCATCACCTGCCGCGACGTATGCCGCACTGGTTGAGCGCCTTCATACCGGCGGCGCGCAGGCCATCGCGCTGGACGTGCCCATGGCTTCCCTGCTGGCCACTCGCGGCGCCGGATCGCCGGCTAACCGGCGACTTGCAGAGGCGATCCGCCAGGCCCGGAATGTGGTCCTGCCGTGCGTCCTGGAGCCACCGGGGATCGCCGCGGGGCGCACCTACCCCCAGGTGCCGGCACGGTTCAGTCTAGGCGAGGGCACGCTCCCCGTTCCGGCCGAGCTGGTGGACGGGGTGCTGCTTGCGCCGGCATTGGAGCTCACCCGGCACGCCGCCGGGCTGGGTCACGTGAACCTTTACCCTGACGTGGATGGGGTCATCCGGACGCTGCCCGTGGTCACCTCCGCACACGGCCTCCTGTGGCCCTCTTTGGCCCTGGAAGCGGTTCGCGTCCACCGTGGTCTGCCGCCGGGTTCCGCCGCTGTTAGCGCGGGGAATGTGCGCCTGGGAGACACCCACCTGGCCGTCACCCCTGCAGGCGAGATGTTCATCAACTTCGCCGGGGGATACAAGCACTACCCCTATCTGGATGCCCGCGACGTGCTTGAGAGCGATTCGGAGAGCCTGCGCGAAGCCGTATCAGGCAAGGTGGTGCTGATTGGCCCAACAAGCCACACGGGATACTGGCGCACTCCGATCCACCCGGTCATGCCTGGAGTCGAACTGACCGCCAACGCCGTGGGCAATCTGCTGCAGAACAGCTGGTTGCGCCAGCCTGCGCCGTGGGTCCCTGTGCTCGTGTCGTTGCTGCTTGCGCTGGCTCTGGGGCTCGCATGTCCGCAGGGCAGGGCGGCTTACGCGGCAATGGTGAGCGGAACCCTGGTGGCCGGGGTGCTGGTGGTCGCGTTACTGCTCTTTACGTCCGGCTTATGGCTGCCCGCCGGGAATGTCCTGGCCACTGTGGTCATCGGCGGCCTGGTGCTCATCGTGCGCTCGGCCTCCTATGCCGAACGTGCACGGGAACGCGCCGAAGCCCGGCTGGATTCGCGCCTGGACGCCATCACGGGCATCGGCGCGCTGATCGTCTCCACCATCGATCGCCGGCGCCTGCTGGACGAGGTGGTTCACTGGGTTGAGCGCGAACTCGACGTGCCCGCAGTGTCGATTTTGCTCCTGGATGAACGCCGGCGGAAGCTGGTCTTCGAGGTGGCCTCCGGCGAGAAAGGCCGCCAGGTCCAGGCGTTTTCACTTGAGCTGGGCGAGGGAGTAGCAGGGACTGTGGCGGCCACCGGACAAGCGCTTATCGTGGACAAGGCCTCAGCGGATCCCCGCCACCAGCGATTCATCTCCGATGCCGTGGACTTCCCGGTGCAGTCGATCCTCTGCGTCCCCATCGCTCTTCACGGCGAGGTGATCGGGGTCATCGAGGCCCTGAACAAGCGCTCGGGGCCATTCACGAGCCAGGACACCGACTTGCTCACCGTCATCGCCCAGCAGGCTGCGCTGTTCCTGGAGACCGCCCGACTGTACTCCGAAATGCAGCGGCGGGTGGATGAGGCCACAGCAGGTCTGCGCCGGGCGAACCGAGACATCACCAGCCAGAAGGCCCGCCTGGAGACCCTTCTCGCGGAACTGGAATCGGGGGTCATCTACACCGACAACCGTGATCGGGTGGTCACCTGGAACCGCACCGTGGAGCGCCTCCTGGGAGTCCGGGCCGAGCAGGCAATCGGGCAGCCGGTCCTGGCGCTCATCGGCCACCCCGGCCTGTCTGACCTCCTTGCCCGACCGCTGTCGCTCATGGGCGGACGGGCCGCAGAAGAGCTTGAGATGTCGGTGGATGGGCACACTGTCTTCCTGCGGGCGTCGGTGAACACGGTGGCCGAGGAAGACGGGTTCGGCAAGCTCGTGCTCCTCACGGACATCACCCGGCTCAAGGAACTGGACCGGATGAAGACCGATTTCGTCTCTTTCGTCTCACACGAACTGCAGAATCCGTTGGCGTCTATCCGCGGCTTCGCCCATCTCCTGCAGCAGAAGACCGAGGCGGATTCACCCAATGCGCGCCTGATCCGGTTCCTCAACCAGCAGGCGACGCGGATGCAGTGGCTGGTCGAGGACTTCCTCGACATCTCGCGCATCGATTCGGGCGTGCCACTGTCCATCCAGTTTCGGGAGATCGACGATGTGCAGGGCATGATCCAGCAAGTCTTCGAACTATACGCGGTGACCACTCAGGACCACGAGTTCGTGGTCGAGGTTGCCGAGGAACTGCCGCCCTTCGAAGCAGACCGGCGCAAGCTGGAGCAGGTCCTGGTGAACCTCGTGGGCAATGCTGTGAAATACTCGCCGGACGGCGGCGAGGTGAAAGTCGTCGTCGAGCGCAGTGGCGATGACGTGCTTTTTTCCGTCCTCGACGAGGGCATCGGCATCTCCAAGGAGGACGTCGAGCACCTCTTCCAGCGGTTCCGTCGCGCCCCGGGAACCCGTGAGAGAGTGCGGGGGACCGGAATCGGACTGTTCCTGTGCCGGTATCTCGTAGAGGCCCAGGGCGGTCGCATCTATGCCGAGCCCCGGGAGAAGGGCTCTGCATTCCGGTTCACCATCCCCCTGCGCCCGGTGGACGGGAGTGATGACAATGGGCGTCCGGCCACCGGTTCCGCTCAAGCTGGGTGACGTGTTAGAATTGAAGAAGCCGCACGCCTGCGGCGCGAATCGCTGGGAAGTCATTCGCCTGGGGCAGGATATTCGCCTGCGCTGCCAGGGCTGCGACCGCCTGGTGATGCTTCCGCGGTCAAGACTGGAGCGCCGCATCCGCAAGATCGAGGGACCCGTGGATTCCGCGCCGTCGGAAAGCTGAAGAAGACGCCCGCTAACACACTGAAAGGCGACACCCAATGCCAACTGTCAACGCTGAGATTGCCGTGGCCGCGCCCGTGGATCGCGTCTACCAGATTGCCCGGGACATTGAGAAGTTCCCGGAGTTCATGGATGACGTCGAGAGCGTGGAGATCCTCGAACAGACCCCCGAGAAGCAGGTCAGCAAGTGGGGCAGCATAATCAAAGAGTTCAACCGCACCATCACCTGGACTGAAGCGGACTACTGGGACGACGCGGCGAAGACCTGCCGGTGGGAGCAGCTCGAAGGAGACTTCACCCGGTACGAGGGCGAATGGCAGTTCGTGTCAGACGGCGAGGGTTCCATCGCGCGGCTTACCATCAACTACGAATACACCGTGCCACTCATCGGCGCGCTGATCCAGGGCTTGCTTCTGAAGAAAATGCAGGCCAACGTGCAGTCGATGCTGGAGGCCATCAAGGCCCGGGCCGAACAGGGGTAGAGCCGCGCCGGGTCTCAACCCGCTGATAGCCATGACCACTGTCGCCCTTTGCGGGCTCTCGCTGCTCCTTCTGTCGCAATTCGCCGCCGGGGATGACCCGACGGTGGCTCCGCCTGCCGAAGCGCAACCGGTTCCGCGCACTGTCGTCGGCGCCATCCGCTGGGATGCCTGGCATGGCGAAGCGTCCAGCGTCGGGAGAGTGGTGGAGGCGACTCTCGGCCCAAAGTGCTATCACAGTCGCCTGCCGTTCTTCGCCAAAATCATCTCCGACCACCAGGTGGAGATACGCGGCGACACTCAGGAAATCATGGACCGGGAGATCGCCTACGCCCATGAAGCCGGGCTGGACTACTGGGCTTTTGTTACCTATCCCCCGGATATCCCCATGAGCAGAGGGCTGGAGCTCTACCTGTCCAGCGAACGCAAGCAGGACATCCACTTCTGCCTGAATCTGCAGGGCGGGTGGGAAAGCGCCGGCGGCATGGCTGCCTGGCCCGCGAAAGTAGAGCGATACGTCAAGTATTTCGCTGATCCATGCTACCAGACGGTTCTCGGAGGCAGGCCGCTGGTGTACCTGTACTCGGTGGGCGATCTTGTGGGCGAAGGGCGCTTCGCCGACTGGACACAGGCCCGCCAGGCTTTTGACCGTTTGCGCCAGGCCACCGCAGAAGCGGGGGTTCCTACTCCGTATTTCGTGGTGCAGGACTGGTCGCCGGACGTGGCCGCCGAGAGGATGAAGCTGCTCGGTATGGACGCCATCGGGGCCTACGCCATGGCCGGCGGCGGTAACGAGGCGCCTTTTCGGAAGCTGGCCGAAGTCGTGGCGGCATGGTGGGAACGCTGCAAGGCCACAGGAGCCCCTGTGGTGCCCCTTGCCATGGCCGGGTGGGATCGTCGACCGCGCATTGAGCGCCCCCATCCGTGGGAACCGTGGCAGAGACCCGGCGAGGGCATGGAGCGGTACTACCAGGCGCCGACCCCGCAAGAACTCGCGGCACATGTCGGGGACGCTCTGCGCTGGGTGGATGCCAACCCCGAGGCTGCGCCGGCCCGGGCAGTGCTGATCTATGCCTGGAATGAAAATGACGAGGGCGGCTGGCTTGTGCCCACGCTGCAGGAGGGTAAGGCACGCCTGGATGCATTGAGGGAAGTCCTCGCCACGCGCTGAGACCGACTATTGGGAAAAGCAAGAGCGCACTCCGGCGTCGGAGTGCGCTCTTGTCGTCTGTGCTGTGTGGTGCGGCCTAGTTCGGGTCGGCTCCGCGGGTGAACATGCTCGCCGTGGCGGTATTGAGCCACTTGCCGTGTCCGTCCACGAAACAGACGTTGGCGCCGTCATTGTGGCGCTCGACGAGATCCCAGTGAACGGAGGTCCACCCGGTTGTCCCCGGTTCGCGGTTGAACAGCGCCGCGTGGTTGGGCGCATACCACCACGTGTCCATGGTCCATCCATCGTAGATCATAATTGTCGTCGCGGGCATTTTCACATTGCCTTGTGGGCACCAGTCGAGACCCGCCGAGTCGATCCCCAGTGCCGGGTCCGGGTTCGCACCGTTGTAGTTGTATGTGAAGGGGAAGGTGGCATAGGGCATCTGGTTCTGGGTCTGCTGGTATGAGGGGCACTGGAAAATCTGGTCGTTATTGATGTACGGCATGATGCACTCCGCCCATGTCAGGTAGTTCGTGGACAACGTGTACCCGGTGGGAACGTGCACATACCACCACCACTTGGGGGGAAAGCGGTCGTCGTGGTCCTGGCAATACATCAATGCCCCAAGTCCGATCTGCTTTACGTTGGACAGACAACTGCTCTGCCGCGCTTTCTCCCGCGCTCTCGCGAACACCGGGAAGAGGATAGCGGCAAGGATGGCGATGATCGCGATCACCACCAGCAACTCGATGAGTGTGAAGCCGCGACGGGTCATCTTGTCTCCTCCTTGCTTCTGTGAGTTGACGACTGGTCTGACGCACGATATTGGCGGGTTCCTCGGGTATTTCACCCTATACTACACCGCCGGTAGGTCGAGAGAATGGCGATTTGCGGAAGACCGCCGTACGCAGCGGGCTCGTATCCGGCCCGAAGCGGGGGCCGTCCGCTATGACCCCGCCAGTACCGTGAAGATGGCTTCCGTCATCCGCACCTGCGTCAGACCGTCCTCAATGGTGCAGATTGCCTCTGCTTTCCCCGCCACCACATCCACCGCATTCTGCGCTTGTTCGAGGAATGACCAGCTATACTTCACCTGCGGCAGCCTGATTTCCTGCCTGTCACCCATCGCATAGATTTCTACGTCTGCCGGAACGTTGATGAGCAGCGGCGGGGGGAGCTTCACTCGCACCGAACCGCCCTCGAAATACAGCGCGAGCTCCTCGTCCCAGCGCGTGTTGGCGCTGCACTTTGCTATTTCCAGTTGGGCGACCGCATTGCCGTATTCGATGCAGACTCGCTTCACATCCCGGCTCCAGTCGGCATCACATACCCGGAAATCTTGCCCGAGGAAATACGCGAGCAGGTCCATGTCGTGGCTGTGGACGTGGTTCGTGAAGTAGTACGGGCCCCAAGCCCCCGCAAACTTCTCGGGCAGCCAGTCGGGCATAGGCGACGTGGGCTTGGCGCTCATCGGCTCATCGGTCTTGATGGTAGGGAAGAGACCGCCGATGTTGGCCTGCCAGTCGCCGCCGATGAAGGAGTGCGCCCGCGCGTACAACAACTTGCCCGCCTCGCCTGTGGTCTGCCAGTGGTCTACAACCGCCTTGGCTGCCCGGACGCCGAGATCAAAGCGCTTCATGAACCCCACCAGGAGCTGCTTACCGGTACGCGCGGAGACGTCCCGCAAATGCTCTGCGTCAACCGCCCGGAGTGAGACAGGCTTCTCGCAGATCACATCCTTTCCCGCTTCGAGCAGGTCCGCGCAGATGTCCACGTTCAGCTCCGGCGGCACGACGACCACCGCGAGGTCGATCTCCGGGTCGGCGCCGAGTTCCGAATGGGACGCGTAACGTTTCTCGATGCCGAACCGGTCAGCCACCTGGTTGAGCAGTCCGGGCCGCGAAGAGGCGAGGGCCGTGACCCTTGCCCCGGAAGCCTGCTGAAAACAGGGAATGTGTGCGACTTGCGCCATGTATCCGGCGCCTACGAAACCGACACGCACGTCAGTCATTTTGCTGTGCCTCCTGGTGCAATCCAGACAGTACTCCCCAGAAACCCATCGCGACCGGCGCCCTACGGCTGCCTCACCGAGACATCCATCCGGGTGGTGGATTCGACGTTGAGCACCTGGTTACCCCGGCACTCGGCGTAAATGTGGTTCGGGATCACAAAGGAAGCACCTTCCTTGAAATTGTACGCAAATCCCTTCGAGTAGTCGTTCGGGTCTACGTACCCGCGCACCAGGCTCACGCGACCCAGGGAGATGAGCGTCAAGTCGCCGTCTTTCTCCACGCGCTCAATGGTGTAGCACGCATTTCGCGCCCGGTCGTTTTCGATGATGATCTCCTGCCCGACCAGCGTATTGCCGGCAGGCAAGTCCGCGTCCACCCAGAGCCGCGCGTCGTCCAGCGTGTCCTTGTCGAAACGCACTACTTTCCCGGTATGACCGGCATCGGGCGCGCTCAGGACTATGTCCCCGTACTGCAGGCGGGTCCCGGCGATGAGCGCCATGCTTTCCACCACACCGTCTCGGGTCCGCACTATTGCCAGCCGGCCCTGGCAGGAGATAGCGTCGTCCACCGTAACGGCGGCTCCATCCGGTGAATAGATGAGGGTGTCCACTGCGCCGGACTTGAGGTACACCCGCAAGGCCACTGGACCATTGTGCGGGTCGCCGGGAAGTGGCAGTCGCTCGGCGCGGTCGATGACGGGGTCTCCCTGGTAAGGCTCGAGCAGCGCGACGAAGGTACTGGTGAGGTCCTCGCCTGCACGGTGGGAGAGGCAGTAGCGCAGCCAGCGCGGGTTCCCGGCCTTGTTCTGCGGGGGCTCGCCGTCCGCGAGAACCACGTCGTCCGCCGGCGTAAAGTCCCACATCCGCACGTGAACATCTTCGGCGCCCGTGGCCCCGCGGTATCCGGCCTGCACCTTCCAGTCCACCGTCCAGTTGTCCGGAGGCAGGTTGTCATACTCAATCCGCCCGAGCCAGGAATACCCGTACTTCGGCCCCACCGGAAGCGTGGTGCCGAAGGCGATATCCGGCCCTGCGAGTGTCCCTGTCTCCTGGGCTGTGAGCTTGAGGCCCGATGTCGTTACCTCAACCCCGGGGCCGTGAAGACCACGCATGTGGTCGGTGCCGCCTTCCACCCGGAATACATCCAGCGCGTAGCCCAGCCAGTCGGAGACCTGTATCATCGCCACAGTACGGCGGTAATCCCGGGTGGACGCATACACGTCACTGCTCTCTACCTCGGCGCACTGGAAGCCCGGCAGTACCTTGAAGAACCGCGGGTGGCCCACCCAGTTGACGCCTTGCGGGATCTGGTCCACCAGCACGGTGTTGTGGGAAATCGTGGGGTCGGTGAATTCATTGCGCTGAGGCCAGCTTGTGGCGAACTCAGGGTAGCCCAGGTCCGGCGTCAGGTCAAAGCCGAACCCGTACAGGCCGATGTTGAGCCGGTCCTTGTGCCCATGACCGCCATTGCGCCCGTAGTACATGAACAGGCCGGTGCCGGCCTTCGCCTGACCGTACTCCAGGGTCAGGAAGCCATAGCCCGGCATGTGATGCGGGCCAAGACCCGACAGCGCTGGGGATTGCAACGCGATCTGCTCCACTTCGCGGCTGATACGGTCCGGGTCCTCGTCGAAGATGGACCGTCCGAGGCCCGCTGCTGAGTTCCCGTTGGCCCGGTATGCCGCCAGGGCGATCTGCGCGTCCTTCAGATACCGGTATCCTCGCACTATGAACTCAGGCGAGCTCTGGACCTTGCCAATGTCTCCGGTCGCGCCGGTATCGCCGATGGAGGGGGTGTCATAGTCCAGGATTGTGATGCGCGATCCCGCGGTGAAGGTCTTTGCAAACTGCGGGAAGTCCCGATAGATATCGTGCTTCTCGTACTTGCCGTAGTCCGCCAGCATGTCCGCCAGAGTGCCGAGGTTCGCGCCCCATCCCAGCGCATAGCCTGGAGCGGCTTCAGCGCCGACGCCGTCCCGATCGATACCACCGACGATGATGCCCGGCACATGTCCGCCATTCTCAGCGAAGATCCAGTCCAGCATCCGGGACGTCTCGGGCTCTGTGTTCAGGGCGATGGCGCAGGCGGCCATCGCTCGCTGGTGCATGCCCTCATTGCCCCAGATCTGCTGGTTGCGCACCGCTTCGGCGCCGCAACGCAGGATGTTATCGTCGATGTTGGCCATGAGCAGTTCACGGCTGCCCTTTGCGGTGGGTAACTGGTACTTGCGGCCCATCTCGGCCAGAAACTCATACAGCTCAGGCTGGTCCGAGAGGCCGGTGATGATCTTGTCGTAGTCTCGCGCGAAGTTGGTCAGGACGCCGGTCTCCCAGATCCGCCCCTCGATCTTCCCGCGTCCACTCCCGCCGTCCGAGTGGTACCAGCCCATCTTGGCGTACTTGCCCCAGTCCATAGCCGGATAGACGTCGGCGATGCGGTCCAGGAGCACCGCGCACTTGCGAGCGTAGAGCGGATCGCCGGTCATCACGTAGGCTTCCGCGAGCACACCCACGCCGGCGCAGACGTACTGCCAGTGTTTCCAGGTGTAGTAGCCGATGAACCGGTGGGAGTTGCCGTCGGCATCGATGTATCCGTAGCCGTCATCCACGCCCCACTTGTGCAGCGGGTCGGCCGGGTCCGGGTGTTCGGCATTGAACAACAAGGAGCGGTCGCCTTTCTCGGGGTCGAACAGCCCGTGCTCGTCGAGGGCACTCTCGTAGTACTTGCCGAAGTCGTTGGTAGGGTAGACCGTCTTGCATGACGGGCAGGTGATCTTCCAGGGCTTCCCGGCAGGATCCACAATCCAGGGGTAATTGCCGAACTTGAACACTTTCTCGCCGCAGACAAGACATCCGGGACGGACCTTCCCCGACTTGGTGTAAGTCATCGTCGCGTCGATACAACGGGGCAGGTCCTGCCCGGGCACCATCCGCCAGAGCTCCTCGTCGGACTTTGCTACCCAGGAAGCAGCATTTCTCACGGCACGGTCTCGCATCGTCTTCGCCCAGTCGTGTCTCTCCACGTTCCGGCGTACATTGGCCAGGCGTTCGGGGGTGTACATGCCCCCAGAATCCCGGGCGAAACAGCAGAGGGGTAAGAGAACAGCAATGATGGCAGCGGCGATCCAGTGTGTCATGCCAACCTCCTGGGGCTCAAGCTACAAGGATGATTCGCGCCGGGCCTCGTTGCGACCTTCAGAGCCTTCCCCAAAACAGCGTGGGGTCCCAGTTCAGGGACCCCACGGCAGTACGCTCTTCGGTTCCGGGGCCTACCAGATGCCCCAGATTTCGTCGTATACGTTATACCATCCGGGTGACTTGTCTTTGGCGTACCACTTGGCGTGACCGTCCACGAAAGCCACGTTCAGGCCCTCGTTATGCCTGCGCGCCGGGCCCCAGCCGTTGATCGTCGCCAGATCAATCGGGCCGGTCGTGGCGGGGTTCCCGTGGTTGTGCCCGACTGCTTCAAAGACCAGGGGCACTTCCGCGACACTGGACACCTCGGCTAACGCGGTGGGGGTGCGCTGATATGAGGCGCCTGCCGGGTTGATCTCATGCACCAGGCGGTCATTGGGGCCGTAGGAATGTTTCGGATCAGGGTGGCCAGGCTGGATCAGACTCAGGTCCATGCCCGCGTCGCCACCAGATGGCGTTACCCACGCGCCGCCTGCGAAAACCTTGATCGCCGCGTTCCTGCTCGGACAATCTCCGATCTGATTGTTCTTTACGTACGGCATGACCACGTCGAACATGCTAACAACACCCGTGGCGGTCCCGAACATAAGCGGCGGGAAGCACTCATCATAGTCCTGCACGTACATGATCACGCCGAGGTTCAGTTGCTTGGAGTTGGCCAGACATGAGGTCTGCCGTGCCTTCTCTCTAGCGCGTGCGAACACGGGGAAAAGAATAGCGGCTAGAATTGCGATGATAGCTATGACCACTAGAAGCTCGATGAGAGTGAAGCCACCACGCCGACTCGCCTGCATAGGAACCCATCCTTTCTCTAGTTTCGCGGCCGCACGGCCGTTCCCATCCGATACTATTCTGCTTGTCTGCGGGGTGAGTCCTTCTGTATAACCTTGCTAGCGACGCGCGCGCAGAATGAACGTGACCGCGGCATCCCGCCTCGCCCACACGGAATACTGACCAAGCGCTATTGCACCCCTTCCCGGTGTGGATAACTCGGATGCGAACACGTATTCTGATCCATTCCGTCGGGTGGAACGCCCACACCGCCAGGGACCTGTGGGGCGATCTCTCCGCTCTGGGCCACAGCCTCGACAATTCATCGGGAATCGGTCCGATAGTGCCAAACATCCCATATATAAGGGGGTTTTCCACCTACGCAGCGTAGTTTCAACAGGGTTTTCCACAACCCGCCGTGTCAGCGCACCGCTAGAATCCCCCAGAAAGGCGTTTATCGGCCCATCGCCAGAAGTTGGTGCCCCGGGTGACTTGCGGCTGCATTCCACGGTGGGCTTCATTTTCCACGCGGGTTTTCCACATTGTGGATAAGTCGCCCTCTACACTATCTCAAAATCCGGGCGGCAGTCCCTGGCGGCGCGTGGCCACAGGTGCAGGTATACCGGGGGGACAGGGCGAATTCAGGTTTCAGATACATCCAAAGGGAAGTGATAGAGATGTCCCGTCGTCCAAGGCCGGATGAACAGCCCTTCACACTCCTCACCAATACCCCCATGCGGCAGGCCATTGGTGAGCGCACACTCAAGAGTGTCAATGAAAAGCCCCATTTCTGGATGAGCAGCGAGATGGATGCCACCGCGCTCACTGAACTGCGTGCGGCATTACGCGAGCAGGGCCAGACCGACATCCCAAGCTACAACGACTACATCATCAAGTGCGTTGCCCTCGCGCTGCGGGACAACCCGCGGTTCAACGCCTGGGTCGCCGAAGACGGCCTGCACGTGCTGGAGCATGTGAACGTGGCCTTCGCCGTGGCCACGGAGAAGGGCGTGCTCATGCCCACTGTCCTGGATGCCGACACCAAGAGCATGCAGGAGATTGCCGCCGAGACTCGGGAGATGATCGCTCTCGCCCGCGACGGCAAGCTGCGGGCGAGTCTCCAGATGGGCGCAGGGTTCAGCATCAGCAATATCGGCCCCTCGGACGTGGACTCTTTCAGCGCTATCATCAGCCCGCCGCAGACCGGCATTCTGAGCATCGGCGCGGTCAAGCCCCGCCCCGTGGTGGTGGGTGGCGAACTGGCGGTCCGACGCACCATGATCTGCACCCTGAGCGTGGACCACGCCGCAGCTGACGGTGCGGACGGCGCCAACTTCCTGCGGGACATCAAGAAACGCATCGAGAGCCGCGAGTTCCTGGAAAGCCTGTAAGCCCGAGGGGATCGACCCACACCCATCGTGAGGTTCCGTGCATGTCTCTGGTATTTCTCGCCGCGGATTTTCCCCCGTCTCGGGGAGGGATCCAGACGGTGGCGTATGAGTTGCCCCTGGCCATCCACCGTTCAGGGGAGGCTGTAGGTGTGGTCACGGTCTGCCGCGAGGGTGGAACCGAGTTTGATGAGACCTGCCCGTACCCCGTAGTGCGCGTGCCGGACGGGTCAAAGATGCAGGTCGCGGCGAACCTTAGCGCGGGCGTGTCGGGGCTGATCGACCAGATCCCCGAGCGCCCACGGGCCATCATTGCCACCAAATGGTTTCCCGAAGGCCTCGCGGCCATCAACACCATCAAGATCAACCGCCCCAAGGTATTGCTCATCGGACACGGCAGAGAGTTCCTGCTGACCGGCGGCAACCCGCTGAAGTGGCTGGCCCAGAAGTATATCTTGCGGCAGGTCGACATCTGCATCGCGGTGAGCCACTGGACCGCCGAGCAGTTCATCCGCGCAGGAGTGCCCTCGAAACGCGTTCGCGTGGTGAACAATGGCGTCCGTCCTGAACCCTTCATGGAGCCCCATGATCTGGCTCCACTGCGCGAAAGCTTGAACATAGGCGACCGTCCGGTGCTGCTCACTGTGGGCCGCCTTGTGGAGCGCAAGGGCCACGCCGACGTGATTCGCCTGCTGCCGTCCATCATCCGGCAGGCGGGGCCTGTTGCCTATCTCATCGTAGGCACCGGGCCCGAAGAGAAAAATCTGCGCGATCTCGCAGCCGGCCTGGGGCTGTTGGATTCCGTGATCTTTGCAGGCGACGTTGCCGACGAGGACCTGCCGGCGTACTACCAGCTGGCTGACGTCTTCATCATGCCCACGAAAGACGTTCGAGGGGATCCCCTGGAGGGCTTCGGGGTGGTGTATCTCGAGGCCAACGCCGCGGGCAAGCCGGTGATCGCGACCCGTTGTGGCGGAGTGGCTGATGCGGTCCATGACGGGGTCTCAGGGCTGCTGGTCAAACCTGGGGATGATGAGGCGCTGGTGAAAGCAGCGGTGCGATTGTTGACCGACCGCGAGTACGCGGCAGAGCTGGGCAGGCATGGACAGCAGCGTGTCCGGCACGATTTCAACTGGGACCGCGTCGCCCGGCGCTTCCTGGAGGCGCTGTCGTCGCCGGGCGCCTGAGAGAGGCGCCCGGCAAGTGCCGCAACCACGCCCGGCGTGGCGTTGTTATTCGCCAAGACACTGCCTCGACTGCGCCGGAAGCAGTGGCACGGATCTCTCCGGGCCGATTTCTTCCGGATGGCTAACCACCCAGGTATTGTTTCACCTCGGTCACGATGCGGTCGACTTGCGGGACCACGAACAGTTCCATCGGCTCGGAGTAGGGGACAGGCACAAAGGGTGCGCCGATGCGCAGCGGCGGCTTCTTCAGGCTGCCCCAGAGCCGTCCGGTCACCTGCGTCGCGATCTCCGCGCCTAGCCCGCCGAACACCACGGCCTCGTGGGCAATGATCAAGTTGCCCGTTCGGGCCACGGATTCGCAGATTGCATCAATATCCAGTGGCTGGAGCGTCAGCGGGTCCAGCACCTCCACGTCGATGCCGTCCTCCGACAACTTTTCCGCCGCATCGAGGCAGTAGGTGAGCGTCCGGCTCCAGGAGACCAAGGTCGCGTCCTTGCCGGGGCGCTGGATTTTGGCCACACCCAGCGGAATGACCTCACTCTCCGCCGGTATTTCGCCCTTGAAGGTGTAGTGGGCCTTGTGCTCGAGGAAGACCACGGGGTTGTCGTCGCGAATCGCGGCCCGCAGGAGCCCTCGCGCGTCCCGGGGCAGGCCCGGCATGACCACTTTGAGGCCCGGAATGTGGGTGAACCACGCCTCCAGGTTCTGCGAGTGCTGGGCGGCGTAACCCGCTCCTCCGCCCGCCGGCGACCGAAACACGATGGGCAGGCGGAACTGCCCGCCGCTCATGTAGCGCCACTTGGCGGCATTGTTCACCACGGCGTCCGAGGCGTGGGTGAGGAAGTCGCAGTACATGATCTCGGCCACCGGGCGGAACCCGGCGAGGGCCGCGCCCACAGCCATTCCCGCGATGGCCATTTCCGAAATAGGCGTGTCACGCACGCGGTCCTCACCGAACTCCCGCTGCAAGCCGGTGGTGGCTCCGTAGACCCCGCCATACTGCCCGACGTCCTCGCCGAACAGGATGACCTTCTCGTCGGCCTTCATCTCCTCCCGCAGCGCGGTGCGGATCGCTTGGGCATAGGTGACTGATCGCATTTTGGGTTCGCTCATTTACTCCACCTCCGGTTCCGCGTACACGCCGGTGAGTGCATCTTCGGGGTTCGGCCAGGGATCCTCCACCGCCCGCGCGTAAGCCTCGTCGATCTCGGCCTGCACCCGCTCCCGCATGTCGATGGTAGTGTCCAGATCAACCGTGTGGTCGTCGATCATCTCGACTTCGAGAATGTGGATCGGGTCGCGTTCGCGGAACTGCGCGATGGTCTCGTCTTCCGTGCGGTAGCTCTCCTTGTCTGCGGTGTGATGCCCTTCGAAGCGGTAGGTATCGAAAACGAAGAACCGGGGCGCCGGCTCCGCGCGCATCTCCTCGGCGGCCTTGGACACCGCCTCGTAGACCTGCATCACATGCATCCCGTTGACCTTCTGGCCGGGAATGCCGTAGGAGCAGGTGCGGTTCTCGAGTTCCATGAGAGAGCTGGACTTCTCCAGGGGCACGGAGATGGCATAACGGTTGTTCTCGCACAGCAGCAGCACCGGCAGGCTCCAGAGCGCTGCCATATTCGCAGATTCGAGAAATGCGCCAGTATTCAGCGCGCCTTCGCCGAAGAAGCTGGCTACAACGCGGCCGCTGCCCTCAAGTCGCGCGGCCAGCGCCATGCCCGCCGCCATGCCTGCGTTCGAGCCTACCACCGGATTCTCGCCCATGAAGTGCTTCGAGGCATCGGCAATGTGCATGGAGCCGCCTTTGCCCTTGCAGCAGCCGGTGCGGCGGCCCATGATTTCGGCGAACATCACGTAAGGGTCCACGCCTTTGGCGATGGCATGACCGTGACCACGATGGGTGCTGATCACCGGGTCATCCTCCCGCAGGGCATGGATCGCGCCTACCGCAACCGCTTCCTGCCCGATGCCCAGGTGGGAGCTGCCACGGAAAAGCTTTTTGGGCAGCAACACATCCCGAATCTTCTCTTCGAAGAAGCGGATGCGCAGCATATCCTCATAGAAGTGAAGGAGAAGCTCCGCGTCCTTTTTCTTGCGTGCCATGGCCTTTTCAGCCTCCTTCTCGCCAACTGTGCCGGCTTCCGTCAGCCCAGTTCGCCGCGGCACACGGGATGACCTGCGAACCGATGCTCCTCAACTGGGGCGGGTTGCGCTTGCCCTGTTGGTGTATACTGGTGGGGCAGTCCACCTCTCGCTGGAATACAGGGACCATGCGAATCCTCATCGTCCACCGCAATGCCCGCATTGGCGGCGCAAACACTTACATCCTTGCGGTCGCGCCGGAACTGATCGCGCGAGGGCATGAGGTGCACCTGCTCATCGGCCCCGGGCCGCTCCTGCCGAAACTGCGCGAGGCCGTTCAGACCCGGGTCATCGTCGCTCCTCCGGTGCGCGCGGCGGGCAGTTTCGTCCTGCGCCGGGCCATTCGTCTTCGGCAAATCGACGTGGTCAATGCCCACACCGTCACCTCTGGCGCGCTGGCCCTGGCGGCCTGCAGAGCAGAAGGAGTGCCGCTTGTCCAGCATGCCCACAGCCTGATCCCGCTGGACGAGGCCAATCCGGTTCTGCGCGGGGCGGGGGCAGTGATGGTGATGAACCGTTCAGTGCAAGACTGGGTGGGGCAGGTCGAGGGGGTTGCCGAAAAGACCTTTCTCAGTCGTCTGGCCGTAGACTCCGCACGCTTCCATCTGTGCCCTCCGCACGAGAATGGCGGTTTCCACGTGCTCTACTGCGGCCGGATGTCTCGCAGGAAGGCGGCTTATGCTCAGGACCTGCTGGAAATGCTGGCCGCGGTGGACAAGCAGATTCCGGGTCTGCGCCTCACCATCGTCGGCGGGGGCTCGCGCCAGGTATATATGGGGCGGACCGTGCGCGCGGCCAATGCCGGACTGGGCCGGGAAGCTGTGCGGTATGCCGGGGAGACTCTGGACACGGCGCCACTGATCGCCTCGGCGGACTGCGTCATCGGGGCGGGGTATGTGGCGCTGGAAGCTTTGGCCACCGGACGGCATACCATCGGGGTGGGCATTCAGGGCCTGACCGGATATGTGACGCGGGAGAATCTGGAAGCGTCGATTGAGGCCAATTTCGGGGATCACGACGCCTTCGACCGCAACGTGACGGCCGACTCTCTGGCTGCACAGGTACTGGCCGCATACGCAGCCTGGCAGCGCGAGAAGGTTCTGGGGTGGGCCTCCGAAGCGATTGGTGAGGAGTTCTGTGTCGCCCGGGCATGCGACGATCTGGAGAGGGTCTACGCGTCCGTTGCCGGCAGGTGAGAGGGGCGCCTCCGTGGGCTATCTGCCGGCCAGGGCGTCCTCGTATACCCGCACAAGATCGGCTGCCACTTTCTGAGGGTCGCACATGGCGCACACGAGTCCGCTGCCCCAGGTGATTTGCCCCTGCTCTCGGTGCCGCGTGTGGGCATCCCGGATCATTTCGGCCATGATCTCGGGATTGGCCTCGCCGAGGCGCGCCGCGGTATCCCCGAAATTGCCCGCCAGGGCATCCATGAATTCAGCCTCATCCACATGCCCCCAGACGCCCTCGAAACCGACCCCGATGAGGCGGCGGTTCATCGCAAGTGCTTCGAGAGCCACGTACCCGGCACCGATCACCACGTCCGCCTGGTGCAGGTAGGGCCTTGGGTCGTCGACCTGCCCCGGCGCGGTGATCACCATCTTCCCCTGGGTTATGTTGACTCTCTCCGCGGCGTCTCGGACCATCCGGAGACGGTTGGCCACGCCGCCGACCACCACCAGCGCGAGATCGGGCATTTCGGGCACAAGAGCCTCGACGGCAGCGATCGTGGCGAACACCTGCGCGCCTTTGGTGCGGCTCAAGCGGCAGCAGTGGACCACCGTGAAGTCTGCTGTGCTTTCCCGCGGTTCGGGGCTGAAGTGTTTGCAGTCCACCGGCAGAATCGACTGGTAGACCTTGTCGGCATACTCGGGGACTTCGCGCCGGATGTGCTCGACCGTGCCCCGGTTCATGCCGATGATCCGCGATGCGTACGCCAAGGCCTCCAAGCCGGGACGCATGTCCCGCAGGCTGTGGATGTTCATAATCAGCGGAATGCGTGCCCGGCGACAGGCGCCCAGCGCATGGACTGCGCTGTTGAGGGTCTGGGTGACGACGATATCGATGGACCAGCGTTCCAGGGCTCGGGATACCGCTATCGAGGCCAGCACGGGCAGTGGGGGATGGGCCGCTACATCGCGGAAGACAGGTCTCACTTGGTGGTAACTGCTGCCACCGGATGATACGAGGTAGCAGGCGTGGCCCAGATCAGAAAGGGCCGGGACCAGCGTTCGCAAGTAAGTGGACCCTCCGCCAATCTTGGCGTTCCGGTCAACAAACAGGATGTTCATCGGCAGGCTCGCAGGGGGGCAGTGGCTCGTGCGGTCCCCCCCCCGCCGCTACCTGAGTAGTCGAACCTGGCCCCCCGATCAGGGAGTTGGGTTCGTTGCGTTTCCATCAAATGCCGCCGGCGTGCCGTACAAGCCGGGCGACGTAGGAACGGTGTCTCGCTGCCACCAGGCACCCGCCGGGGGCTGAGTGGTGGCTGCGCTGGGCAACCAGGGATTGGGCGCCGCCGTCGGAGCCGTGGCTGTTCCCTGGCTGGGAGGCGTGGTCATCCACGGGTTCGGCGCCGTGGACTGCACCTCGGGCGCGCCGGGTGCTGCCGGCACGTACTGCCACCCGTTGGTCGCAGGCTGGGGCCATCCGGGCGTTAGCGTTGTGTCCTGGGGGACGGCCAGACCTGGCACTGCGGTGTTCACCCAGGGGTTCGGCGCGACAGTGGCCTGAGGGGCCGCGCTCACCCACGGGTTGGGCAAGAGACCGTCGGCTGGTGCGAGCGGCCCCGAGTTGGATTGCGGCAGCGTCGGCGCGGTGTTCCAAGTGATGCCCGGCGCCGTTGGGGCAGCGCCGCCCGGTGAAGCGGTCTGCTGCCACCCGCTCTGTGGAATGGCTACAGAGGGTGCTGTGGGTAACCATGGAGAAACGGGCGCAGGCACAGTGATGTTTGGTGACCAACTGGACGGTGTCTGCTGGACCCACGGATTGGGCGCGAGCGGCTGCTGAGTCTCTGGCGCCGGCGTGTACCAGCCCCCCATCGCGGGGCCGGTGAAACCGCCGCCGGGAGGGATGGTGGGCAAGGGGGCAGCGTTCGCAGGCTGGGTGGTGCCCCAGGGGTTGTACCATCCGCCCGTCGCGGCGCCCGGGGCAGGAACGGCCCCCGCCGGGGCTGTGGTGGCAGTGGGAGCGGGAGCAAGCCAGGGCTGGAGCGGGTTAGCCGTCGGCGCGGGTGCCGCGGATGACGCAGGCGTGGTGGGACTACCGTAGAGCGAGGGCATGGGGCCACCATATGGGGCTGTGGGAGCCGACCACTGGAACTGCGCTGCCGCGCATCCGCATAAGAGCACGAAGGTCACGGCAATCAACCGGGAAAAGGCTGAATTCATCGGCATCCTTCTGCACCTCCAGAACCCCAGCACACAGACGACTTGGTCCGGGGACGCAAACCACACTGCTTTATTATAGTCGTACGCGCGAGAGCCGTCCATAGCGCCCGCGGGCGCGGCATGAGCATCGCTTTTGCAGTATGCGTGCCGGCCTACGTGCGTGGGCGGCGTCCAGCCTCGGCGGTCCTGGGGCCGTCCAACTGTGACCCCCGTAGGGGCGGATGAAACCCGGTGCGAGGGGAACGACCTGTCGCCCCCTCCGGGGGCTCACGCGGTCGTGAGGGGCTTTACAACACATTCGCGGGAACGCATACTTCTCTCCCGTCACGCAGTCAGCCCTGAAAGGGCAATGAGAGGGACGTCGTCGACCATGCCTGACATACCTTCGCAGCCCGGCGCGGATAAGCTCCCCACACTCGATGAATACGGACGCGGGGAGGCCGGCGATGACTACGATCGTCGGCGCCGCCGCATGCTCGTCCTCGTCACAGTGGTGGCGCTTACGGGACTGTGCGCCTTCGCCGCGCTCATGGTCTATGCGGTCCGGCGCAATGTGAACCGGGAGCACTATGAGTTCCGCGCCTTCGTACGGCCGGGGGTGGGCGAGGACGAAGTCATCGCCGAGTTCGGCGAACCGTACCGACGCTTTTTCACCCGCTCATCCATCGAACCTATCCTGTCAGGGCGCGGACAGTACACGCGCTTCGACCGCGATGTCTCTCCCGATCAGCCGGGCATGTCCGACTTCTGCAAGGTCTTGCATTACCGCACCACACTGGAGCACGGGGAGTTCGTATTCATTGGGACGGACGGCAAGGTCACGGCCGTGGTGACCGGCTCGCCGTAAGCGCGGATGGAGGAAAACCCCGTCCCGGTCGCGAAGTAATCCCCCGAAAACCCACCCCGCGCAGGAAAGGCTCAGAATGGCTTCCTCGACTCGTGAGACGGTCCTGGCACGCTTTGAGAATCCACCCGCCGCATACCGGCCGATGATGTTCTGGATCTGGAACGGGGTGCTGGAGGAACGAGCCGTGCGCGCGCAGGTCCGCGACATGGCGGAGAAGGGTTGCGGCGGGTTTTTCATCCACCCGATGGGCGAGAACTTCCGACTCAAGGATTTCATTGAGGGCCAGTGGCCGCCGTATCTGTCGGACGGGTACTTCCAGGCTGTGCGCTGGGCCACGGAGGAAGCAGCGGCGCAGGGCATCTACGCGTGGTTGTACGATGAGGGGGGCTGGCCCAGTGGCACCGCTCAGGGCAAGGTGCTGGAGGGTCATCCCGAGCACACGGCCAAGGTCCTGCAGATGGAACAGGTCGCCGCAACCCCGGGTACTCAGTTCGCCTGCCCGGCGGAGACCGTCGCGGTTCTCGCGGTGTTCCGCGACCATGCGCCCGAAGTCCTGGAGATCGTGTCCGGCGCGGTCACCGTACCGTCGCTTTCCCACGGCCTGCTTCTGTTCCGTCAGGTTACGCGTGACGGCCGGGTAGACTTGCTCAGCCACGCCGCTGTCGCCCGGTTCATCGAGGTCACCCACGAGCAGTACGTCCCGTGTGTAGGGGAGTATTTCGGCAGCGTGATTCCGGGCATGTTCACCGACGAGCCGGCGGTATCGGGGGCCGTGGGTACCGACGCCATCCCGTGGACCGGGGACATGCTGCTCACATTTGAGCGCGACCGTGGCTTCGACCTGCGCCCGTTCCTTCCAGCGCTGTTCGCCTCTGACCAGCTCTCAGACGAGGTCCTGCATCATCTCGATGAAGCCGACGTGTTCCGCGCTCGCTGCGAGTTCAGCGACCATTGGACCGATCTGTTCCATGCCGCGTACTGGCTGCAGATCAACCGCTGGTGCGAGCGCCATAACCTGATTCATACGGGCCACGTGGGCGGCGAGGACAACCTGCCGGACCATGGGCGCCACGGTTTCGGTCACTTCTTCAAGACGGCCGGCGCATTGCACGCGCCGGGAGTGGACGCGATCTGGCGCCAAATCTGCTGGAACAAAGACAACTTCGATTTTCCCCTGTTCGCTTCATCGGCTGCACACCAAAGGCCCGGCCAGGGCGGCGCGCCGGACGAAGAGAGCCCCTTCGATAACCTGGTTGTCACCGAAACCAACGGTGTCTACGGATACGGGCTGACCTTCGAGCAGATGCGGTGGCTTGTGGACTACCAGTGCCTGCGCGGCATCAATCTCATCGGGCATATGTCCTACAGCTACACCACCGCGGGCGGCCGGCTGTATCGGACCATGGATCACGTGGGTCCCGGGAACCCCCTGTGGCCGCTGTTCAAAGGGTACGCAGACTACGTGGGGCGGCTGTGCTCTGTGTTGCGCAGTGGTGTGGCTCTGGCGGACATCGCGGTCTACTACCCGATTGAATCCGTCTGGGCCGACCCGCGCGGGCCCTCAACCGACCGCGCCTGGAAGTCCTTGCAGGCAATCACCCGAGCGCTGACCGAAGAACAGGTGGCTTTTGATTACATCGACGCGGACACGATCCAGAGGGCGGCCGTCAGCGAAGGTGCGCTTGAGACAGACGGGCAGTTCTACGGGACCATTGTGGTGCCCGAGGCCAGCGTGCTGCCGGTTGGAGTCCTGAAGACGCTTCTGGCGTTTTACGAGAGCGGCGGCCGGGTGGTGTTCCTGGATGATGTGCCGCGTCTGGCCGCGGAATTCGGGAAACAGAGAGAGTTCGAGGCCGCTCGTGATGGCCTGATCGCGGGCGCAGTGACCATGGATAGGGAGAGCGAGAGCGGCAGACTTGGAGGCGACACGCGCGAGGGGCTGTCTGAGGCGGCGCGCTGGGACGGACTCGCCGCCGGGCTGGGCATGTCAAGGCAGGACTACTTCCCGTCAGAGTTACTGGAGGACAAAGCGGTCATCTTGGTCGCGGAAGTGGAGCTGGCCCGGCTGGCACGTCTGCTCGCACTGCGTGCCGGGCATTACGGCTTCCAGGTCTCCGGCTTTGTGCCCGAATTGCGCCTGGCCGTGCGAGACCTGGGCGACTTGCAGGTCGCCTTCATGATGAACGAGAGCCAGGAGCCGATCCATTTCGAGCTGGAGATCGTGCGCGATCAGCCCGTGAGCCTCGAGCAGTGGGACCCGGCCACTGGCCAGCGCGAGCTTCTGACCATGCATACGGAGGTCGCCGAGATCACCCGCGTGCCCTTCCGGATGCGAGCGGGAGAGTCGGCACTGCTGGTGCTTGACCCCGACACTCAGCCCGCGATCCCCGCTCATAAGGTGCGCAAGCTATCCCAGCCTGTGGTCATCGAAGTACTCGACGAACCCGATCGGGTACGCATTGTGTCGGATTACCGCATTATTGACGGCGATATGGACATTCGGACGAGACAGACCCCCCAAGCCGATCTGCCCTTGCGCATCGGTTCCTGGGATGATCTGGACTTGATCGATTTCAGCGGAACGGTTGCCTATGAGTTCACCTTCACGATTGCGCCCGAGTATCTGACCGGGCCAGTATATCTTGATCTCGGTATGGTGAAATATGTGGCCAGGGTGATTCTCAACGAGAAAGAACTGCCGCTGTACGGATGGGCGCCCTTCGTACACAACGTGACGCCGGCTCTACAGGAGGGCGAAAACCGGTTACGGGTGGAGGTCACCAACACTCTCGCCAACCAGTGCTGCAAGGAGAGCGTGGTTCACGAAGCGAAGGACCGCGGGTGGTTCAACACGTACTTCGAGCGCTCGCTGCCGATGATGTCCGAGTCCCTGCCGTCAGGCCTTTTCGGTCCGGTGCGTCTGTATATCGAGGTCTGAGGCAACCCAGGAAGGGGGCTTGCAGTGGCACCCATACCTGTACTCAAGTTTGGCGGGCTGACCCTACAGGGGCGCGAGCGTTTCGGCCCGGATGAGCCCGCACTGCTCGAGGAATGTCGCCGGCTTGAGAGTGTCAATGCCATCTACCGTCACATTGAGACAAGGCGCAACCAGGCACGCTCGAAACGCCTGCGTGAGATTGCCGAAAGTTTCATTCTGCCCCTCACCAGGGCCGGAGTGATTCCGGTGGTCGTTGTCTCGGCGTTCGACTGGACCACTGACAAACTGCAGCAGTTAGCGTACTGCGTGCATGAGAAGCCGGATGACCGGGAGTACGCACGTCTGCTCATGTCCGGCGAGCTGCGGGCGAACGCCGCCCTGGCGATGGTCCTGCAGTGTATGGAATGTCCGGCATGCTCCCTCACCGGCCACGAGGCGGGCATCAACACCACCCCACAGCACGTCGACGCTCTGGTGCGCAGGGTTTACCCGAGCTACTCGCGCAGCCTCATCGAGCGCGGTGTGGTCCCGGTGATTGCGGGTTTTCAAGGGTACTTCCGCAACCCGAAGCTGGGCAGGAACGATGTATCAATCCTGGGCCGCGGGGGCTCGAACCTGACGGCGGTGGCGCTTGCGCATGCGTTGGGGCAGAGTGAGTGCACCATGTTCACTGACGTGGACGGGATCTATGACAAAGACCCGCGGCGGCACCCTGATGCCCGCAAGCTGCCGGAAGTCAAAGCGTCTGACCTGCTGGACTGGGACCCGTTCCCCCAGGTGATCCAGAAGGAAGCCGTGCAGTTTGCGGTCGATCGACGGGTCAACATCTGGATCCGCGACGGGTTCGATGCGGACGCTCCCGGAAGCCTTATCGTCTGCACCGGCTAAGATAGCCGGCGCGGTGAGCAGAATCGGCAAGAGGTATACGTGACGGGACGGCGAAACCCTTGGCAGTGGCGGCGGTCTTACTTTACAGAAGCCGAGTGTGGTGGGCGTGTGGTGATAGCGTCGGGGCGGCACAGGGTCCTGGGAAGCTCTGACAACGGTGTGCTCTGGAGCGTCGGGCGACTGGCTCGGCGGTTTGCTTGCCATATTTTCGAACGCTGTGCTATAATCGCCGCGTCTTCAGCTTTGAACGAAGGCGCGTCGGAACAAGGGAAGGCGCCGAACGTTCCTACAGGGGTATGCGCTCTCCCAAGAGAGCTGCGATCGCGTACCGGGGCGCGCGTAAGCGTGACAACGTGTACGCGCTCGTTTGCGTGTAGGGCGCGCCCTCGCCCGGGGTAGCAGTCGGACAATGGGGGCCGGGGAGCGACTGCAGGCACCGTCGCAGCAGCAGGCACGCGCGTCAGGTCGTCACCGCAGTAGGTGTCATAGGGAGTGATCGTGTTGCGCAAGGGCCACGCCCTGTCCTCGGGCATCGGACTTTTGATAGCGCTGGCCGTCTTCGCCGCTTTGGCTGGGGCCTATGAGGCCGCAGCCGCACCGTTCCCTCCCGTGGGTGGAGCGTCGACTGCCCACTACGACGATTTCGGTCGCGTGAGCCACCACCGGTACATCGGGCACACGCTTCCGCCCCTGCCCCGGGCCATTAGCACCGCTCAGACCGGCGGGCCCAACCCGGACGTCAACCTCACCCTCAATGCCACCGGCAGCCAGGAACTTCAGCCTGCCGGCGTTCCCAACAACAACCTGAACCGGGTGGCCTTCGCCTCCAACGGCGTAGATGAGGATGCCGACGGGCGCATCGACGACACGCTTCCTGCTGATGCGAACTACGACATCTGGATCATGCGTCCGGATGGGTCGGAGCAGTTCCGCGTCACCAATCTGCCGGGCGACCAGATCGAGCCCGCCTATCACCCCGGGTCCAATGTCATTGCGTTCGCCGGCAACCAGACCGGGCGCTGGGAGATCTACACGGTCCAGCTCGTAACCGGGGTCGTGCAGTGTCTCACGGACAAGCAGCCCGGACGGAAGATGCACCCGACCTTCAACCCTGACGGCAACTGGATCGCCTACCAGTGCTGGATCGACAGCGCTGCGAACTGGGACATCTATAAGATGCCGGCCAACGGCTCCCTGCCCCAGCAGCAGCTCACCACCTCCAACAACGACGACACTGATCCTGCCTGGAACCCGGTGGGCAATCCGCTCAGCCCTGCGGGGAATGCCATCCTGTACACGGCCAAGTCTGGCACGCTCAGCACCATCAACTGGGTGGACGCGGAGACCGGGGACGTCGAAACCATCTCAGCCGGCGGCATCTCCAGCGACAAGGAACCGGCATGGAGTTGGGACGGCCAGCGCATCGCCTTCGCCAGCAACCGTCTTTCCGAAGGCGACACGCTGCCTGACTGGAATATCTGGTCTATGTTCGCCATCGGCGAGCTCAGTGGCCCCGAAGCGGTTCTCATCTCCAACACCAACGTTGCGGACACCACCGACGACACGAACCCCACCTGGACGGCGGCTCTGGAGCGCCAGCCGGTTCGGATCGTCTACGAATCCAAGCGCAATGACGGGGTCGGCGCAGAGCCGGACATCTGGGCCACGTTCTCCACGGATACCGAAGCCCCCATCCTGCGGGACCTGCCCTGGGTGAACCGCGGCACCGACAACATGACGCGCATCCGCCAGTTCTCGCCGGGCGACGATGTCTACTTCCACGTGCCGGTCTACGATGCCGGAAGCGGAGTGGGCCGGGTCTTCGTGACCATCAAGGACCCGGACCTGAAGCAATGGGTGATTGACTACTGGTCGGGCAGCCAGAGCTGGGACAGCGGCTTCGAGGGATACCAGTATCTGGAGTATGACTACTACCCGATCGCCAGCGTGGAGTTGTTCGACGACGGCGACCCGGCCAACGGAGACCTCACCGCCGGCGATGGGGTCTTCAGCGGCGTGTGGAGTATCCCCGCCAGTCTGGCCAGCGATTTCGTGATCGATGTCCTCGCCATTGACGCCAGCGCAGCTGCGAACGGCCAGAACTACGACAGCATCTACGGTTTCACGAGCCTGGTGTTCAGCCCCAAGGGGAATATCCTTTTCGTCAACGACTACTGCGAAGGCCAGAAGTTCATCTGGGAGATGGGCTTCAATAATGACGCAGGCTCCCAGTGGTACACCGAGAGCTTCTACACCTTCAATCCTGGCTACTCCCCGAATGCGACGAACCAGTCGACGACCGAGGCCTACAGCGTCACGAAGGATACCATCAAGACCTACGCTGCCGGTTGGGGAGTGGATGAGGAGTACTCCATCTGGCGCATCATCTGTCGCGGCCCCATTCCTCAGGGCGTATATCAGTACTACCTGCCCACGGTTGAGCAGCAGCTTGATCCGGTGGAGGCCGCCGATCCCCAGCGAGCGCCCAACGCCGCTCCCACACGGACCGTGCCTGTTGCCGAACGCGGCATTTTCTGGGCCTGCCCCCACGCGGGCAACCTGTGGGTCGCCGACGGATCCCTCATCGATGCGGGGACCCAGGCGGACTTGGACCTGTTCCTGGAGCGAAGCGGCCGCCTGTTCGTTTCCGGCAGCGACATTGCCTGGGCGCTGACCCTCAACGGAACGGTTGCTAACGACTTCCTAACCAACACGCTCAAAGCAACTTTCGTGAGCGATACCTATCTGGGCAACTACTGGATGTACTATACGCCGGTGGGTGCCAACCGCAGTCGGTCGCAGCGCGTTGACCTGGACTGGGCGGTGGTCGGCAGTAGCAGTGACCCGGTGACCTTCGACCCGTGGGCAGGCACGTCGGCCGGCCCCTGGTCCCATTACCACTCACTGGCGCAACCCGCCGTCTACGACTCGGATGACATGCCCGACAGTCTGACCACGCCGTCAAACTGGGGCGATCAGACGCCTACCTCTCATGATGCTCATCCATACTCCTGGCGACCGGACGTAATCCAGGCGGGTCCGGACGCGGTCAAGCTCTACGGTTACGGTGGCGCGGAGGGGCCTACGGCCGGCCTGAGATACCAGGACCCGATTAGCGGCGGCAGGCTTGTCTTCCTGTCCTTTGGCTTCGAGTCCATCCACCGCGGCTACCACACTCCGTCCAATCTGCCAGCGCACTGCAAGAACCATCGGGCGACGCTGTTTCACAATGCCTTCTGTTGGATGCGCACCGGCAGCTTCCAAGGCAAGGTCGTGGATGTAGCAGGAAGCAAGCCGATTACCGATCCGAACCCAATCGTGCTGCTGTGGCGGGGCAACCACAACCCCGGCGATCGCACCACCGCGCCGGACTACGCGGTGCGCTGCCAGGACGACGGAACGTGGGTTATCTCGGGCATTCCTCCGGGCTTCTACAGCATGGAAGCCACCCGTCCGGGCTACGACATAGACCACTATGACGGCTATGTGGTCCACGGTGGGTGGGAGCCGTTCATCGTTGACTTCGCGATCACGCGGGCCCGGCCCGGCGTCGTGACCGGCACCGTGACCTCCGAGGCCAATGACGAGACACTGGCTCTCGTGGATGTGACCGTCTACGAGATCCCGGTTGAGGAAGATGAAGATGAGGGCGGCACGGCAGGAACCACCCAGACGAAGGGCGACGAGCCAGACTGGGATGCCCTGCAGCCGGTGACCATAAACGGCAAGGTCAAGACGATCAAGACCGGCGTGGACGGAACCTACAAGATCGAGGACCTTCCTCCCGGCCGGTACTACATCCGTGCTGACGGGACAGGGATCGGTTACGGCGACGACTGGGCGGAGATCCTGATCACTGCTGGAAACACCACCACGCAGGACTTCGAACTGCCTGCAGCCGACGGCACTCTCGAGGTTACCGTGGTTGACGATGCGGACGACACACCCATCGCCAACGCCAGCGTCCAGGTGCGCACCCAGGCGGGCGTGCGGGTGCAGACCGGCACTACCGACGCCACCGGGGTGGCCACCTTCAGTCTGCAGCCGGGGAATTACCTGCTGCGTGTGGCAGCCGCCGGTTACGGACAGGCCGATGGCGAACCGGCCCTGGTCCAGTCCATCACCACGTCGGAGGTCACCGTGCGCCTGACCGCCGAGGCTGGTGCGCGCGCCCTGTCCGGGAAGATCGTCTCGGCCACAAGTGGGGCTCCCGTAGGCAACATCCTTGTCAGCCTGCTGGTGAACGACGTGGTTGTTGCTACTACCCGCACGCTGGCCGCTTTCGTTGATCCGGCGGGCGACGACCCGGAGTACAACTACATCTTCGATCAGGATGTTCCGACCGGCGAAGTTGTGGTCAGGCCGTCGCCGGTTGGCTTCACCGCAAGCCCCACTGAGCGCACGGTCACGGTCGCCAGTGGCGCGCTTGTCCCGAACGTGAACTTCACTCTCAACAGCCTCTACGTCTTCCCGCGGGGCCTGCAATTGGTCAGCGCTCCCTACGACTACGAGGGCATCGACGCGGCGACTCTCCTCAATGTGGCTCCCGGCGACCTGAAGTTTGCTGCCTGGGAGGCCTCACGACAGCGCTATCGGATCTACCCGCTCGCCCCTGCGGACCAGTTCCGCCTGGGTACGGGTTACTGGCTGCGCCTGGATAGCGCGACGGATGTTACCACGCCCGGAACTCCTGCGCCGGACCCGACGGAGATTCCGTTGGAGACGGGGTGGAACATCATCGGTGACCCGTCGACGCGACTCATCGACCTGTATACCGTGATGGTGCGTGATCAGGCCGGGGTGACCGTCACCATGCAGGCCGCCCTGACCGAGGGCTCCGTGGACGGCGGCATGTTCGCTTACGTACTCGGCGGCTACCAGACCACGGCGATACTGAACCCGTGGGTGGGGGCTTGGATCAAGGCCAACAAACCGGTCACACTGATTGTTAGCGAGTCCGCGGGGGCGCTGTCAGCCGAGACCGCGGCGACAAAGGCTGCCATCCGCCAGCCCGAGGACGGTTGGTTGGCGTCCATCGAAACCTACGTGGATGGCCTGCAGGACCGCTCTGCGCTGTTCGGGCAGGCGGCATCTGCCTCCGCCGGGCACGATGCCGGGCTCGACATGAGCAAACCGCCTGCGGCTGATCTGGGCCCGTATGTCTACACAAGCTTCGTCGGTGCCACCGGGGGCTCCTATGCCGTGGACGTGCGGTCGGCACAGGCCGAAGATAGCCGCTGGACCATGAAGGTCGCGACGAGCCAGACGGGTTCCAGCGTGACACTCCGCTGGCCGGACTTGAGTGCGGTGCCCGCCGAGGTCCGCCCTGTACTGACCGATCTCGCCACGGGGAAGAGCGTGTACATGCGGACTGCTCCCAGCTACACTTTCGTTGCTGGCGACGCGCCGCGCGAGTTCGAGATCACCGTAGGCCCGGCAACCGGGGCCCCGCTGACAGTCAGCGGAGTTTCGGCTCAGCAAGCCCGCGGTGGTGTAAGCCAAATCGCCTACACCCTCTCGAGCGCTGCAGACGTGGACGTTGAAATTCTGAACGTAGCCGGTCGGCTGGTGAAGCGGGTCTTGGCAGGCGAGAGCCAGGCGGCGGGCGCGAATACAGCGTTGTGGACCGGTGTGAGCGAAGCTGGTACTCGTGTTCCGCGAGGACGGTACCTTGTTCGAATCACCGCCCGCACCGACGATGGGCGACAGGCCAACGCGGTTCAGGCCTTCAGTGTCGTGCGCTAGCAGCTCAGCCCGACCGGCTGGTCGGCGGCCTGCGGCCGCCAGCCCCGGTAACGGTCGGGGATCGAGGCTTTCACAGGGGCTTCCGAGCGCTTCGGCGGCCCCTGCGCAGAGTTTACAAAGCGAAAACTTGTGTGCTATACTGCGGGGCCGTTGCCCCGGCTATAAGCGGAACACGCCTGGGAGGGAACCGACCGTCATGAGGCGATTGCACCATTGCATCGTAACCGGCCCCGTAGCTCCTGTCCTCACCCTACTGCTGGTGCTGGCCCTCGGGTTCACTGACACTCCCGCAGCGCATGCCCAGAAGATCAGCCAGGCCATTTCCGTTGCGGTTGTGCCTTTCGCGAACCGCTCCGGGAACCCTAGCCTGCTGATCTCCGATAAGGCCACTGACGCTGTGGCTCTGGCGCTCGATGACTCCCAGGAGTACGTGGTCACCACGCGCGCAGACACCCGTCGCGAGATGGAATCCCTCGGCATTCTGCGATCCGAGACCGGCCGTCATTCGGTATCCACCGAGCAGATGGTCCGTCTTGGGGAACGACTCCGTGTGGAGAAAGTCGCGTCCGGTTCTGTGGACGCACTGTCCATCCAGAAGAATGGGCAGTGTCGTGTTCGCTTGACCCTCACCCTCCTGGACATTGCCACCCAGGAGTTCCTGGAAGGCGCGACTGCCGACTATACCACGCGCCCGATCCCCGGCTGGACGGGCGACGAAGCCAGTGCCATGAACGAGGCCCTGCGCTCGGCTGCGGAGGAGTGCGTCCGCAAGATCCAGACCACGCGCACACCACGCGGTAATGTGGATATGGTTGACAATTCCGGCGCCATCATCGTGAACCTCGGTGCCCGCGACGGTATCGAAGTCGGCATGCAACTGCTGGTAGTGCGTGGCGTGTGGAATGCCGGCATTGAGAAAGTCGTTCTGCAAAAGATCGGCGTGATCGAGGTCAGTCGGGTCGAGGTGAATGACTGCGTCTGCCGCAGTGTGAGTGGCAGCCTGCCTCGCACGGCCGACAAGGTATACGTGATGTATCGTCCCTCCGAGCGGGTTGCTATGCAAGCCCGCCAGGCCAAGACGAAACAGATGAGCCGGGTGCTCATTGCCCTCGGCCTTGGTCTGGGCATCTACGCCGTCGCGACCGGGGATGACAACCAGAGCGCTCCCGGAGTCACCGCGTTCCTGAGCCAATCCGCGCCGGGCGCCGAGCCCCGCATTCGGGTTGAGGCCAATGCAGGGACATTCCCCGGGTCGGCAAAGACCCATGCATGGCTCGTGTACCGGGGCAGCTGGGCCGGATTCCCGCCCCTGGTGGATGATCGCAACTTCCTGGTTGCCGCGGTGCCCGGTTCGAAGCTATCGAATTTCGAGGACGACCCCAGTTTCCAGGCCGGCCTCGAGTTCGAGTTGACCTTCCAGTATTTCGATAGGGCCGGCGACGAGGAGGATGGGGACGTCAGCATCACCTACAACCACCTTCCGCTGACCGCTGGGCAGACCTACTTCTACAAGCTGCGACGTATCGTCGACCCCGGGTTCGTCGAGATCCCGATCGCCGATACCACACAGGCTGCGGATGAGCTGGAAGACGTTGATTTCGAGATCGATCCGCCTCAGTCGCTGGGCGACGCGAGCAGCCCTGCCGGGCCCATCACCTTCTTCTATCCGCCTCAGCTGGAGACGCCATCGAACGGCAACCAGACCGTTGACCCGCGCAGTGGGCGGACCACATTCCGGTGGACCCCATCGGTTGGGGCCGATCAGTACAAGGTCCTGATCTTCACCAACCCGCAGGCGACGGGCACCGCAGTGAAGGAGAGCCCCGTCCTCAACTCCACCGGCTCGACCACGACGATGAACTGGGTGCTCAACATGGACCTTCAAGGGGCCACCGAGTACTACTGGTTCGTGGCTGCTCGCCGCAGTGGGGAGACTCCCGCCCGGGTACGCAGCAACGGCTTCACGGGCTGGCTGCTGAGCGAGCCCTTCCGGTTCACGACAGCGGTCCTTCCGCCTTCCGGGCCGTCGAGCTCTGTTGACGGCGGCAAGCCGCGTCCCACCGACCGCGGCGGGATATTTGGCGAGATGCCGACCCGCCCGAAGTAGTCTGTGAGGGCCGCAATGCCGTACGCGCTCCTTTTCTTTCTGGTGTTGATGGCATGCTGCCCGGTCTGCGCCCGGGATTGGGCCCTGGTGGCGTACCTGGATGGACGAGGGGACCTTGGCGCAGACGCCGTTGAGCACGCTGGGGGCATGCTGCGTCTGCCGGGAGCGAATCCGGTACACGTGGCTGTCAGCGGTGCGGGTGGCGGAATCTGGTCTCGGGAAAACGGCCGGGTGACGCGGTTCCCCGGCGGTGCGCCGCAGGCTCCAATCTCGTCTGAGCGAGGACTGTCTGATTTCCTCGAGTGGGTTCGGCCGAGAACGCAGGGGTACAACCGTCTGGTGTGCCTCCTGGGACACGGAGCCCCCGCAGCGGCAGGCGCAGGAACGGCCCCGTTTCGGTTGCTGCACGCCGATGACGACCCGGGGATAACGCCGGACCAGTTGGCAGAGTGCTTGCGCGGGCATCTCGGCAGCGAGCCGGACACTACGACGGTCGTGGTCCTTGAGACTTGCTTCAGTGCATCGGCGGATTCGATCTACGCATTGCGCGACGTGGCCGACTTTGTCCTCGTCGCCCCGGGCGAAGTGCCGAGTCCTGGGCTTCCGTGGCCGTCGACGGCGCTGGCCGTCATTGCTGCGGCTTCCGGGGATCGTAATACTTCGCTGTCAGAGGACCTTTCGCGTGGCGCGGAACAGAGATGGATGCGCTCCTGGACTCTGCTCTGGGTACAGCCGGGAAGGTTCGAGAGCGTTGTCGATGCGCTGCAGAGCTTCTGCGAGGCAGCAGAGCGAAGCCCTGAAACCTGTGCTGCGAGCCTGCTGCGACTTCGCGCGAGCACCTCGGCAATGCTGGAACGCCGGGAAATGGTCGAACTCGCAAGACTAGCCAGGACAGTCGGGAATGAGCAGCCGGGAACGATCCTCTTCGACCGAGGACAGGCTCTCGCGACGGCAGCGGAACAGGCAGCAGTCCAGCACGTCGTGCTTGGGCCCGCAGGGGCGGATAGCAGGGGCCACCCGTGTGGGATAACGGTATACCTGCCCGGAGCGCTGGGATGCGGCCACGCAGACCTGGGATCGTGGAGTTCCCTTGCAAAGCGCACTGGCTACGATCGGTTGATTGAGTTCTATGTCCAGTACTGCGGCCGTTTGGTGCCCGGCTTGGGACCGACAGCCTGACGCTACGCAGGACGGCCGGGAGACCTCGGTGCGAAAAGCGCTGAGGGTCCGCGGAACTGGCGCGTCGGACTGCCAGAAGGAGGCAACAAAGGTGAGACGTTTCGGCCAGGAACGCAGTGCTCATCGCTCCCCTGTGGCCAGCCTCATCATTCTGGCGGGGCTCATCGCCACGTCGGCGTTCGCATCAGCGGCGCCTGCCGGGTGGGATGACCTGGCCGGGCCTCTGCGGGCACTCACGTCCGCAGGTAGTGCCCTGCAACAGGTGGAGGTGACCTTCCGATCGCCACAGGATGCGGCGTGCACCGACCTCTCGGCTCTGGGCGCGATCGTTGAATACCGGCGTGACTGCCGAGCGCAGTGCCTGGTGCCTGCGCGCAACCTTCTTGCTCTGGCGGCGCTGCCACAGGTGGCTCAAGTCAGTGAGCCGGCGCGTCCCATCACCTGTCAAGGCTTCGGCGCCGTGGTAAGCGAGGCAGTCCAGTTCACCAACGCATCGGCCATGCAGATGTCGGGCTTCTCCGGAGCACCTGCAACCATCGCGATCATCGACATCGGCTTCAACGGTATCGCCGCGGCCGAGATACCTGCGGGCTACGAACTGGTCTCGCTTCGAAGCGACCAATCGACGACTGCGAGCAATCACGGCACCGCGATGGCTGAGACGGTCGCCGACATGGCCCCTGGCGCGAACCTGCTGCTGGTCGCGGTGGACACTCCCCTGTCGATTGAGGCCGCTGCTGATTTCGTGGCAGGACGCGGTGTTGAGATCGCCGTGTCAGGTCTTGTCGTGGTCGAGGGGCCGTTCGACGGCACCCATCCTCTGTCACGCGCGGTGAACAGTGCGGACGCGAGTGGTCTGCTATGGGTGCAGGCCGCCGGGAACCTCGCTCGCCGCCACTGGTCGGGTGAGTATACCGACGACGATGGCGACGGGATACACGAGTACGATAAGAACGTCGAGGGGATATCGTTGGCCCTCAACAGCGGGACCTTCGACGCCTACCTGAGCTGGTATCAGACTGCAGGCACGAAGACCAGCCAGGACTATGATCTCGTTCTCGTGGACGGCCAGGGAAACGTCGTGGCGCAGTCATCGATCACTCAAAATGGTGATGACCACCCGCGCGAGCGCCTGCATGCTACAGTGGTGGCCGGAACCTACAACCTGCAGATAAGAGCGGTGTCCATCGACGAGAGCATCACGGACACATTCCAGCTCTTCATCCCCGACGTGGACATCTCACCGGATACCCTCCAGGTTGCCGAGGGAAGCCTGCCCGTTCCCGCAGAAGCAACGGGAGCCTTCACGGTAGGCGCCGTGCGCGGAACAACAATTGACCCGGCCCCTTACAACCTGACTGCTGTCGCGCTGGATAACATCGAGCCCTTCAGTTCGCGAGGCCCCACGGTGACTGGCGCGATGAAGCCCAATATGGTCGCGCCTGACGCCTGCCGCACAAGCCTTGCCGCGGTCGGAGCAACGCCGATCAGTGCGGGAGGCGAGTTCATCGCCCCCAACGCGTTCGGCACGTCCTTCGCCGCTGCTCATGTAGCAGGAGCGCTTGCACTGCTGTGGAGCGAGGACACCACACGGTCCAAGATAGAGTTGCGCGACGCGATCCTTCGACTCGCGGTAGACGTTCCGCCACCTCTGCCCCCGGCAGAGCCGCTCCCTAATAACACCTACGGTGAGGGCCGCCTGAATCTGCGCGTCGGAACTGACGTGGCGAAACCGGTGTGTCAGATCACCTACCCGCGCAGCGGGGAAACGATCAGCACTACTGAGCCCGTCATAACCGCGTTTCTGAGCGACGTCGGTAGCGGCGTCAAGCCTGCGACCATCGTGCTCACAGTCGACGGCGAGATAATCAACCCCTCCGACATCGTGTTTGATGCGGCCACAGGACTCTTGACATACAGGGTTGGGCCGCCCTCTCACGCGCCGCTTAGCCGCAGTAGCCATCGGATCACCCTCGACTGTCAGGATTTTCAAGGGAACGTCGCCGAGCAGGCCGTGAGCAGTTTCCGCGTCTCGCCGCCCCAGGTGGACGCGGGGCTGCACATGATCTCTCTCCCCTTCGCGGACCTCGCGCCAAACACGAAGACGCCGAGTGCCATTTTCGGACTTCCTCCCGACCAGGTCATCGTCGTCCGGTGGGTTCCCACCGACGCGACTGTCGGCGACAAGTACCACTGGTGGGGTGGCCCTGCCCAAATCGAGGACCAGTTCGCCAGCTTCGAGCCTCTGGATGCACTGGAACCGCCGTACGTCGTGTCTGACCCGCCTGCCGGCCTCGGGTACTTCCTGAGCATACCGACCTCCGCCATCCTGAATGTCTCTGGCCGGAGCCTGGCCGATCAGGTGAGCTATGACGTGAAGCTGTCCGTCGGTTCGACGCCCCCGCGAGGGTGGAACATGATCGGGTGTCCGTTCCCAGACGCAGTCACCTGGGGCGGAGTGGAGTTCATCACGAACGGCGTGCGCCAGGACCTGCGCGAAGCCATCGACTCGGGGGTAACGGAGGGCATCCTGTTTGCTCTGAAGAAGGCTGGCGCTTCCTATTACTACGACTTCCCCGCCGATCCCCTCTCGGGTTCGGTAGCGCCCTTCCAGGGCTACTGGCTGCATGTTCTGAAGGACACCACGCTCCGGCTCTACAATGGCGTGATCACCGGCGCATCGAAGGCGCCCAAGGCGGAAAAGCCGACGCCCTCTGTTGATAACTGGGTGCTGAAGTTCGGCGCATCCGCGGCGGGGGGCCAGGATCCGACGAATTACATCGGTGTCTCCACCGCTGCGACTGACGGGTACGATGCCGGCACCGACGTGCCCGAGCCGCCAGCCGTGTCGAGCCCGGTCCGGGTCTTCATGGCCAGGCACGAATGGGGGACCGCTGCGGGCCAGTACGTGAAGGACGTGCGCGGCGCGGTGGGGACTTCACAAGTCTGGGACGTCACGGTGGAGTGTGCCCAGGCCGACACCGACGTGACGCTGAGCTGGCCCGAGATCAACGCCCAGGTCCCGGCCGGGGTGACCTTGGTCCTCACCGACCTCGATGCCGGACGTGATGTGTTCATGCGGACGGTCACCGGTTACACGTACAGGTCCTCGTCCGCGAACAGCAGTCGTCGCTTCGAGATCACGGCAACGCCAAGTGCCGATCGTGTGTTGACCATGAGCAATGTGCAGGCGCAGCAGGCGCCCGGGGGAACGGTGACCCTGGCGTACACGGTGAATGTCGCCGCGGACGTCGAGGCCGAGATACTCAATATCGCGGGGCGGACCATCAACCGCCTTGGTTCTCGGCCCGCGACTGCCGGCGCAGTCCAGACCCTGACCTGGAATGGCCGGAACATCCAGGGCTCCCGCGTGCCGCCGGGCCGCTACATGGTCCGGCTCACCGCTCGCACCGAAGACGGTCAGGCCGTGAACGCGGTCCGCACCTTCCAGGTGACACGCTGAGACTGAGGCTCTATGGATTACCGACGATCCAGAACGACAAGCGATATCGTCACGACACGCCTGCGGCGGCCGGCGAGAGGAGCTGACCCACTCGTGCACCAAAGTCACGGCGCACTCGCCACTTTGACGGGGCGTGCCTGTTTCGGTCTGGGCCTGTTGCTGTTGACCATCGTGGTGGCGTCCCCGGTCGCTGCACAGAGGAACGTCGTGGAGGTCACCCACCCCGGTGGCCTCATGACAATCCAGGTCGAGGACGCGACTACCTTCAGCACGGTCCGCGTGACCAACAACGTGCCGCGGTATTACCAGTGGCAGCGCCCCGGCGGTCGATTCCGTCTGCTGACTGGCTCGCGTACCCCCACCGGAGGCGATCCGACGCGCACAGGAGACGAGAGCCGAGCGATCGCCAGCAAGATCGAGGCGGGGATTGCCGGTCCGGCGACCGACCTTCCTTCCTATGACCGGTTCACGTCGAAGGTAACCATCGCGGTGGACGGAGAGTACTACGACATTCACGCTCTCGGGGCCGCCGAAGACGACCGCGAAGGTGCGGCTGCCAACTACTGGCCCGTGCCCCCTCAAGCCAGTACGCGAGACATCTACGGCGTCGCGCGCATCCCGCTGGATGATGACGACCCCAATGCCGCGACGGAGTTTCTGGTAATTGAGCACCGTTGGACCCTGATCCACGACGCGGTGCGTCTCGAGTACATTGTTCGCAACAACTCCGGTGAGGCGCACACCGTTGGCCTTCGCACCCTCATCGACGCCTCCTTCGGCCAATGGGACCGCGACGGCGGCGTAATCGTGCTTCCCACTGGCGAGCGGATCGTGACCGAACGCACCATCCCGGATGCAAACACAACGGTCGTGCCCGCTGTCTGGACAGCCTTCGACCGGATTGATGATCCGACCGTCAAGGTGCGCGGTACGCTGGCGAGCAGCGATGTCTTCAGCCCCGGTACGGCGAATTCCGCCGCGGGCATGCCCGACCAGATCTCCTTTGGCCTTTACCGTAGTCTGGGCAACGACGCCCAGTGGGACTTCATCCCGAACGAAGCCTTGAGTCTTGAGGGCGAGGACTGGGCATACGCTGCGCGATGGGACGAGCGTGATCTGGCCGCTGGCCGCTCCCGCCGGTACGTGACCTACTACGGCCTGGGGGCCGCCTCTGTCGACTACGAAGCGCCGTACGCACTCGCAGCCTACTGCCCTAGCCGCCTGTCGGTGCAGGCCGGCGACGACCCCAGCACAGCGGCGGTGGAACGCTACTATTTGACGGACGCCGATGGAAACAGCCCATTTACGGTCTATGCCTATGCCGACAATTTCAGCACCGCACCCCTGGTCGATGCGAGTGTTCGCATCAGTCTGCCTGACGGCTTCGAGCTGGATCCGTCCACGCAGTCGTTGAGCAAGTCCTTGGGCACCGTGGCGCGGAACGAGCTGAAGCGCGTGTCGTGGACAGTGCGGGCATCGGTGGCAAGACCCGGTGTGGGGACTGTGAAGTTCACCGGTCCGAACGGCAAGACGGTCGAGTGCGACGTGACCATTCCGGTTATCCCCGCGCTCACGCCGATGACATCCCTCAGGGGCATCGAGATGATCTCGATCCCCTATGAGTTCACTGACACCAGCGTGGAGCACGTCTTCCAGGACCTTGGCTCGATGCATGTGGGTGGGCCCAATGGTCTGGCTCGATGGAGCCCCGAGGAACAGCTCTACCGATGGTTCCCTCACGCATCGGTGAGCAACATCATCCCAGGCCTGGGTTACTGGTTCCTCAACCTGAACCGTAAGACGGTGTTCTTCCCGGATGATCTCCAGGAAGTGAACACCGATTGGGAGTACTCGGTGAACCTCCCGGCCGGGTGGAACCAGATAGGCTCGCCATACGCGTTGATGACCAACCTCGCCGGCGTTCGGGTCATTGATAGCAGCGGCTCGGAGTGGTCTATGCAGGAGGCTGTGGCCCGGCGCCTGGTTATGGGTACGCTCTACTCATATGACGCGGAAGACAATGAGTATGAGTGGGAAACTGAACTCGCCGACGTAACGATGACACCTTTCATGGGTTACTGGCTGTACGCCTACGAGGACATCACACTTCTGTTCGGCCCCGAAGCCCTCTATACCCAGTCAGTGAATGAAACCACGGTTACGAGGGCACCGGGAGACTGGAAGGTGAATATCTCGGTCGCCGCAGCCGGGCGCGTGCGCACCCGATCCATCGGCATGGCCGCCGACGCCAGCGATGGCGTCGACCAGTCAGACGTCGTGGCCCCGCCGGCTGCGCTTCCCGACGGGGTGGTTCTCACCGCTCAGTTCGCGGACCCACAGACCGGGGCAGGCTTCATGGAGGACATCCGGAGCGCGGGAAGCGACCGGCAGACATGGGACCTGACTGTCACAACCAATGCCGCCGATCAACCAGTGACTATCACCTGGCCCGACCTCAGCAACTTGCCGGCGCAGTTCGCGGCGTACTTTGAGGATCCTGTAACCGGTCAGCGCCGTTACATGCGCACCACAACCAGTTACCAGTACCGCACAGGAGCAGGCGGGGGAACCCGTCAGTTCAGGATCGTGGTCCAGCCGATGACGGCGAGGAATACCCTGGTACAGTCGGCATCGGCCGCGGCATCATCCGGCGGCGTGTCTTTCGCATACACGTTGAGCTCGGACGCCGATGTTGACATTGAAGTGCGCAACATTTCGGGCGTCGTTGTACGCCGGGTCGCCACGAGCAGGCCCTCGACAGCGGGTGTCAACACTCTGGCCTGGGACGGGCGCAATGAGCACGGAGCCAAGGTGCCGTCAGGTCGGTACCTGTTCTCGGTCACCGCGCGATCGCCAGAGAGTGGCGAGCAGCACAGTGTTGTACGTTCCTTCCAGCTCTCACGCTAGGCGGGGAATGAACGCAGCACCAACAACATACTAACACAGAAGCGCATGCACACATTAGCAAGGGGGAAAGGGTGTAATGACCTCTATTCGAACCAGCTGGTGGGGGCGCCACATTAGCTACGCCCTGCTGGCAACCATGGTGCTGGGCCTCACCCCGCTGTGCGCCGGCACGGCCGCTGCACAGGGACACAATCGCACTGTGCTACTGTTTGCCGTCTCCGATGAGAGCGCAAGCGGCCTGCCCGAACTCAGGAAGGTTGCCACCGACTCTCTGCAGATGGCCATAGACCAGTTGCCGCAGCTTGAGTGCACTGAGTTCTCGCGCACGTCCCCCCTCGTGCGAAGGGCCGCTGCGGAAGGTCGAGTGCTGCCCACGCAGCTGGAGCTTGGGCCGTCCAGTCCGCGAGACGCGGTCGCTATTGGCCACGCGCTGAATGTGGACACTGTGGTGCTTGCGAGTATCCAGTCTTACCGCAGCACCCAGCAGCCCCGAGCCGTCGAGGTCATCATCTCGGGCCAGGCCTATGACGTGAAGCCCAACTACGACGAGGAAGCGGGCGACCCCGTTGCCAAACCGCAGGTTGCCCAGGCATTCGGCGTGGTAGGCACGAGCCGCAAGCTCCCCGGTTACCAGGGCAGCGACCGCCCTCTTGCACGAGAGGCCCTCGACGAGGCCGCATACCGCGTAGCCCGGGTGCTGAGCGGCGCCACTATCAGCGAAGTCGCCAAGCCCACCCCCAAGGCGGCCAAGAAGAGTAATGGCACCAAGATCCTGGCCTATCTGGCCGCGGTCGGTCTCCTGGCCTACCTGGTGAGCGAGTCTGGCGGCGACGACGCTGCCGGGCCCAGTCCCGACGCCGTGCCTCCCACCGTCCTTCCGCTGCAGGTCGAGGGGACGGACACGATCCGGCTGCGCTGGCAAGAGCCCACGGGCACCTCATTCACCGTGCTGCGCTATCAGATTCAGCGCCGAGTAAACAATGGTGAATGGTCCTTCTTCGGTTCCGGCGGCTCCAGTGCCGATGTAAGCCGCACCGCCACCGAATACCCTGACTTCGGCGTGAGCACAGGGAACTCCTATTCATACCGGATGCGCGTCATTTACACGAACCAGAAGGTCTCCGAGTGGGTAATGTTCCAGGGGATCTCTCTGTGAGCAGGGCGGCTCGCGCCGCGTAACTCCCGCGAAACTGGCCGCCCTCTGCTGAACCGGCAGGGGGCGGCTTGCCCAAGAAACGCAGCATACATCGCGCCCTCTCCGGTTCAGCATTTGGCCCGCCACCTCATTCAGTGATCAGCGAATGGCAACCCACCCTGACGCTAAATTGGTCCGGATCTCGGTGATCCTGTGCGGCTTGCTTACATGGCTGATCTCCGGCCAATCTGCTGCCCAGGACATCCGCCAGGGGACCGTCCGCATCACTCTCAGCCCTAACCCTGTCACCCTCCCCGCAGACGGCAAGAGCCGCTCACGCATCCTCATTGAGGTGCGCGACCGCAACGAGCAACCTCTCCCAGATGGGACGCCGGTGTTCGTTTTCGTGGACAACGGTCTCGTGGAAACCGGCGATGCCGACCGGAGGCAGTCCCTCACGGCCACAACACAGGGCGGGTATACCACGGTCTACTGCACAAGCGAGACACCGGGGGTCGCCACTGTCACGGTGCGGGTGCAGGACACCCGCCAGCGCGCTCTTCTGACGTTCCTGCCCAAGGGCGAGAGCCCGAAAGCCCAGCCTCGCGTGGTTCACGTGCGCGGCAAGTGGGTCGGCTACTGCCTGGATCTAAACACCATCAGGGCCCGCGACGGTGCGCGTGCGACAATAGGCAACATGATCTTCGACGCTGCAGACGGCCTGGAGCTGGACATTGAAGCGAACACGTTGCGGGGCTGGTCGGTGCGGATCCGCCGGGGCGAAGAGACACTTGAGGGCGAAGATTTCTTCTATGAGATTGGCACCGGGAGGGGTGTGATCCGGCGTTTTGGAGAACTCGGGGTGGAGCGTACTTTCTTCTCCTGCTACAGCCTGACCGGCCAAACTGCCGAGTGGGAACTGCCAGACGATGTCTTTCGGCGCGATGACCGCGAGGGCGTCAACTGGATGATCTGCGAGAGTTGCCAGTACCATCTGCACCAAAAGGTCGTCGTGAAGAAGGCGGCCTTCTACGCGCAGACCCAGAAGGTGTTCAGCTTCCCCCCGTACTGGGTAATCGGGCTTCCCGGCTACAGCGGCTCCAGCAACACCCAGGTGGTGGGCGTGAGCACTGATGGCGGTCTCGCCGTTGACTTCCCCTTCTTCTACCGGGTGAGCGACAACTGGGCGGGAGCGGTGAAGATCCAGCGCGGGGCCTCCGGCACCAGCTTCATGGCCCGCGATGGTTGGAGCCTCGCCGTCGAAGAAGAGTATCAGACCTGCACTACTCGCGGGAGTATCGAGGCGAGCGGGATATTCACGAGTGACTGGGGCGTGGAGTGGCGCGATGAACGCACGGTGTTCGGGAGCGATCAAGCGTTCTTCAACGTGGCGTGGCCCGACCATGAAAGCATTTTCGCGGACGCCAGCCTCTATCACTACTCGGACAAGTATCGCTTCAACCTCCGCGGCCAGTATGACGACCCGGCGGCCGCCGAGAAGGCCTACCGCGTGACTGGCGACTGGTTGACTGAACCTCAGCGTCTCACAGGGAACTCGCGCTACCGTCTGGGGGCGTCGGTCGGAGGGCGCCTGTACAAACAGCGGGATGACGACTGGGTTCTGGAAAACGAGCTATACGCCTCCGTTGAGCTGGACCCCTGGAGAATCGGTTCGCGCACTCGCATCCGCCCGACCTTTAGCGACACCTTCTCGTGGGACACCGGGGAGTTCTCGCAGAACATCGCGCGCGCCCAGCTCCGCCTGAACCACCAGTTCGGCTCGGCTGCATGGCTGGGGCTCAACTACCAACTGAGTTACCACAATGGCGACAGTACCCGCAAGGGCGCCAACAGCATGGTCGGCCTGGACTTCAACCTGACCCACGACTGTCTGTGGAACCTGTACCTCAATGGCACGTGGGATGTGAATGAATCGGACACCTACGGGTATATCGGCTGGGATTGGTTCTTCAAACCGGCGTGGCGGTTCGGAATCGTCGGCACCCACTACGGATATGGTGAGGAAGACTACAACGACCTCGAGTTCGAATTGGGCCGAGCCATCGGTACGCGCGAGATCGGCCTGCGGTATTCGCTCAAAGAGGACCGGCTGTCCCTGGAGTTTGGGAGTTTCGGTCTGTAATCGCGTCTGCCAGCCCCCGTTACGCGCACCCACCAGCCAAACATCTGTGCTATAATATCCACCTTCATCCTACTACCTGCATCACAGAGTCTCGCGCTCCGCAGGGCGGCGTTGGACTGTCCGGGCGGCGAGCGATGCGGCATTTGGGGTCCTGGAGTGCCTGACTTCGTCGTCACATCCGAGTATGTACCCGCGGGCGATCAACCGCAGGCCATTGACAGCCTGTCGGAGGGCATCGCTGCGGGGGAGAAGTTCCAGGTCCTGCTGGGAATCACGGGTTCAGGCAAGACATTCACCATCGCCAACGTGATTGAAAGGGTCCAGCGGCCCACCCTGGTAATTGCGCACAACAAGACGCTGGCCGGGCAACTGTGCGCCGAATTTCGCGACTTCTTCGGCAACAATGCGGTGGCATACTTCGTCAGCTACTACGACTTCTACCAGCCCGAAGCCTACTTGCCCCAGACTGACACGTACATCGAGAAGGACTCCCGAATCAATGAGGAGATTGACCGGCTGCGCCACTTCGCCACACAGTCGGTCATGCAACGTCGGGACGTGGTGGTGGTCGCCAGCGTCTCGTGCATCTTCGGCCTGGGCTCGCCTGAGCAGTATGAGGAAGTCACCCTCTCTTTGGCACGCGGACAGGCGCTGAGCCGCGATGACATCCTGAAGCAACTGGTGAAGATGCAGTTCTCGCGGAACGACATCGCCCTGGATCGAGGCACGTTCCGCGTACGGGGCGATGTCATCGAGATTCACCCGGTGGACGCGGATATCGTGACCCGCGTGGAGCTTTTCGGCGACGAGATCGAACGCATCGTCACCCGAGATATCCTCACAGGTGAGCTTCTTGAGGAGAAAGACAAGACCATCGTCTTCCCGGCCACGCACTACGTGGCCAGCGCCGAGCGCACTGAAATGGCGATCGCGTCCATCCAGGCCGAACTGGAGGAGCGGCTCGAGTACTTCTACAGCCGGGGCCGGGTGCTGGAAGCGCAACGTCTGGAGCAGCGCACCCGGTATGACCTGGAGATGATCAAGGAAATCGGCTACTGCCAGGGCATCGAGAACTACTCACGCCATTTCGACGGACGCGCGCCGGGACAGGCTCCGTATACGCTGCTGGATTACTTCCCCGATGACTACCTGATGGTCGTGGATGAGTCGCACCAGACGATACCGCAGATTCGTGCCATGCTCCACGGCGACCGGTCGCGCAAAGACAGCCTGGTAGACCACGGGTTTCGGCTTCCATCGGCCTACGATAACCGGCCACTCACTTTTGAGGAGTGGGAGGAAAGGACAAATCAGGTCATATTCGCCTCCGCAACACCGGGGCCGTACGAGCTATCGAAAGCGTCGCGAGTGGTGGAGCTGATCGTACGCCCGACCGGGCTTGTTGATCCACCCGTGGAAGTTCGCCCAACGCACGGTCAGATCGACGATCTGGTGGCGGAGATCAAGAAACGTGTCAGCAAGAGACAGCGGGTTCTTGTGACCACGCTCACCATCCGGATGGCGGAGGACCTCACGGACTACCTGCTGGAGCTGGGTATCCGTGCGCAGTACATGCATAGCCAGATTGACACCCTGGACAGGCACGAGATTCTGCGGTCGCTACGGCTTGGAGAGTGCGATGTTCTGGTGGGCATCAATCTCCTGCGCGAGGGCCTGGACCTGCCCGAGGTTTCCCTGGTGGCCATCATGGACGCGGACCGTGAAGGGTTCCTGCGCTCAGAGACAGCTCTGATCCAGACCATGGGCCGGGCTGCGCGGCATCTCGAGGGCCGGGTCATCATGTATGCTGACCAAGTCACCGAAGCGATGCAGGCGGCGATGGATGAGGCCGAGCGTCGCCGGGCGAAGCAGATCGCCTATAACGAGGAGCACGGAATCACGCCGCGTTCGGTGCAGAAGGCCATCCGCGACACGATCCGTTCCGAAGAGGATGCACGCGAAGCTGCCCGGCGTCTCATCCCCGCTGCGGCGGCGGAGGAAGTGGGCGAGGAGGATCTGACCGAGATTATCGCCGCGCTGGAGAGCGAGATGCAGGAGGCGGCCGCGAACCTGGAGTTCGAACGCGCTGCGCAACTGAGGGATGAGATCCGCGAACTGCGCGGTCTGCTGGAGGAGGATTAGCCCTGGCGCTCCCGCCGAAGGTCGAGGAGAAGCTGAAGAGCGTGCCGGACCTGCCCGGCGCGTACACCATGCGCGACGCCGAGGGCAATGTGCTCTATGTGGGCAAGGCACGCAGCCTGCGCAAGCGTCTGCGGCAGCACTTCCGGGAAAACGCGACTCCGTACGGCTGGTCGCAGCAACTGTACCCCCGCGTGGACGATATTGATTACACGGTCACGGCGTCCGAGGTGGAAGCCTTCATCCTCGAAGCCAATCTCATCAAGGAACACAAGCCGCGCTACAACATCCGCCTCGCGGACGACAAGAGCTACCCTTATCTGAAGCTGACCGACGAGGTCTACCCGCGGCTCATGATTCTGCGCGACCTGCCCGCTAATGCACGGGTCCGTGTGCCCGGTCGTGCGGGAGCAAGGCGTTTCCACGACCCCCATCGCCACGAGGTCCACGGCACCGGGTCCGGGCGCATCTTCGGTCCGTACCCCGACACGTCCGCGATGCGCCGCATCATGCAAATGGTGCCAAAGCTGTTCGGCTTGCGCGATTGCCGTCGCAATCTGGACGGCACGCCCAACGGCAAGCCCTGCCTGAATCTGCACATAGGCCGGTGCGTGGGCCCATGCCGCGGCGAAGAGTTCGTCCCCCGCGAGCAGTACGGCGCCATCGTTGAGCAGACCGTGCGCTTTCTGGAGGGCAAGTCCGCGGAAATCGTGCGCGACCTGGAGGCCCAGATGCGCGACGCGTCGGCGAATCTGGATTTCGAACGCGCAGCCATTCTGCGTGATCGGATCAGAGCCGTGGGCCGGGTCACACAAGATCAGCTCATGGTCGCAAACGAGAACCGCGACCAGGACGTCATCGGCGCAGCGATGCAGGAGGACAGTGCGCTGGTGGCCCTCCTGCAGGTGCGTGCCGGGCGCCTCGTGAAGCAGGATCAGTATCCCTTCGCTCACGCGAAGGACCGCAGCCTGTCCGATGTGGTTGAAGCCTTTCTCACCCAGCACTACGCCCGGGCGGCGTACATTCCCCCGGAGATATTGGTCTGCGCAGATATAGAGGACGAAGAGGAATGGTCCGCGCTACTCAGCGAGGCCCGCGGCTCAAAGGTGCGCGTCTACCGGCCCCAGCGCGGTGAGAAGCGGCGGCTGATGGAGTTGGCGGTGAAGAACGCGGAGGTCGGCCTGCGGGCGCACCTGCAGAGTCGCGAGGCGCGCAGGCAGGCATCGGAAGCGGCGCTCAATGACCTCGCTGCAGCCCTCGGCCTTCCTGAACCGCCCGCGCGGATTGAGTGCTTCGACATTTCCACCACACAGGGGCGTCATTCCACAGGCTCCCAGGTGGTCTTCACCGATGGTCTTCCCGACAAGCGCGGTTACCGTCATTACCGCATGACCCAGACCGAAGGCAAGCCTGACGACTACGCGATGATGGCGGAGATGCTCGCGCGACGGCTGAGCCGAGGACTGCAAGAGGATCCGCACTTCCTGCCGATGCCCGACCTCATTCTCGTGGATGGAGGCAAAGGACAACTCAGCACGGCGCTGGAGGTGCTTCGGAAGGCCGGCGTCGAGCACATTCCGGTAGCCGGGCTTGCGAAGCAGGAAGAAGAAGTGTTCGTTCCCGGCCGCTCCTTCCCCGTGGACATGCGCGATCACCCGCAGGGACATCTGCTGCTGCAGCGCATCCGTGATGAGGCGCACCGTTTCGCCATCACCCACCACCGGGGCCTGCGCGATGCCCAGATCACCCGCTCGGCACTGGAGCAAATCCCGGGGATTGGCCCGGAGCGCCGCAAGGCGCTACTGCAAGCCTTTGCATCGGTTCAGGAGATCGCACACGCATCCGTGGAGCAACTGGCGGCCGTGAAGGGCATGGACCACCGAGCGGCGCAGGCAGTGCTGGACGCACTGACGGCAGGGCCGGAGCTCATGGCTGAGCGGGAGGAGGAAGAGGAGTACGAGGGGCCCGAGACCGGCGACATCGAGGAAGAACAACAGAATGGGGAGCCTACCTGAGCAGGCTCCCCGCTGATGAACGGGCTGTTGGGTTCGCTACCCGCCGGCTGCGCGGGACTTCACGTAGGTCAGCATCCCGCCAGCCCTGAGGACCTCGATCTCGCGCGAGGTCAGTTCCACTCTCGCTGTGAACTCTGCGCCGGTCGCGAGGTTCCGGCCCTGCACGGTTCCGCTGCTCAGGCCGGTCACCACGCCGCTCAACTCGATTTCATCCCCCTCGCTGAGCGCTCCGTAAGTCTCTTCGTCAATGACCATCGGTACGATGCCGAAGTTCACGAGATTGGCTTTGTGGATACGGGCGAATGATCGGGCCAGGACCGCCCTCACGCCGAGGTACATGGGTACGAGCGCGGCGTGCTCACGGCTGGAGCCCTGGCCGTAATTGTCGCCGCCGAGGATCACGCCGGCGCCGGCCTCACGGGCCTTCTCGGCGAAATCCGGCGCGACGTTGGCGAAGGCGAACTCGGCCATCTTCGGAATATTGCTCCGGTAAGGCAGCACCTTGGCACCCGCGGGGGCGATGTCGTCGGTGGTCACGTTATCGCCCAGGCGCAGGAGCACCTTGCATCGGATGGTGTCTTCGATCGGCCCGCGCGGGTCAACGAACTGGATGTTGGGGCCCCGGATGACCTCGACGTCGGAGCCATCATCGGGCGGCGCGACGATCATGCGATCGTCGATATCGAAGCGTTCCGGAACGCTGACCACCGGGGCATCGCCAAGCTCGCGCGGGTCGGTGATCTTCCCAGTCAGCGCCGCTGCCACGCAGGTCTCGGGGCTGGCCAGGAATACCTGCGCGCTGAGGGTTCCACTGCGTCCCTCGAAATTGCGGTTGAAGCTCCGTACCGAGACGCTATCTGTCATCGGCGACAAGCCCATTCCGATACACGGGCCGCAGGCGCTCTCCAGGATCCGCGCTCCCGCACCAATAATGTCTGCCAATGCGCCATTGCGTGCCATCATCTCCAGCACCTGCCGCGAGCCCGGGGAGATGGCCAGGCTGACCTCGGGCGGCAGTGTCTTTCCGCGCAGGGCGGCCGCGACGGTGAGCATGTCGCGCAGGGACGAGTTGGTGCAGCTTCCGATGCAGACCTGATCCACCGGGGTCCCGGCGACTTCGCGCACCGCAACCACATTGTCCGGACTGTGCGGCCGGGCGATCATGGGCTCCAGCGCGGAGAGATCGATCTCGACGATCTCATCGTACTCAGCGTCCGCATCGGCAACGAACTCCTCCCACGCGTCCCCGCGTTCCTGGGCAATGAGGAAGTCGCGGGTGAGCTCGTCGCTCGGGAATACGGAAGAGGTGGCGCCCAGTTCGGCGCCCATGTTGGTGATGGTAGCGCGTTCGGGAACGCTCAGAGTCCCGACGCCTGGGCCACCGTACTCGAATATCCGCCCCACGCCACCTTTGACCGAAAGACGCCGCAGCAGTTCGAGGATCACGTCCTTCGCGGAGACCCACGGGCTGAGAGCACCGTTGAGCTCCACCCGCACGACCTTCGGGCATGTAAGCGAGAAGGGTTCGCCAGCCATCGCGCAGGCCACATCCAGCCCGCCTGCGCCGATGCCGATCATGCCGATGCCGCCAGCGGTGGGAGTGTGGCTGTCGCTGCCCAACAGCGTTTTCCCGGGCACGCCGAAACGCTCCAGGTGCACCTGGTGGCAGATGCCATTTCCGGGACGCGAGAAGTAGACGCCGTGCTTTGCGGCAACGGTGCGCAGGTACAGGTGGTCGTCCGCATTCTCGAACCCGGTCTGAAGCATATTGTGGTCGACGTAGCTGACCGAAAGCTCGGTCTTGACCCGCGGCACACCCATGGCCTCAAACTGCAGATAGGCCATGGTGCCGGTGGCATCCTGGGTGAGGGTCTGGGCGATGCGGATGCTGATTTCGGCGCCGGGAGTCAACTCCCCGGAGACCAGGTGGCGACTCAGGATCTTCTCGACAACGGTGCCCTTCACGGTGAGACCTCCCTCAAGAACAGCAACTGCCCGGACCTTTCCGGGCGGGACCTAATCTTACACAATGGCCTGCACGTGAGGCAAGGTGGCCGTCAGCGATCACAAGAGCCCGGGTGTGCTTCGCTCTTGCCGCCGGGCCGCGGACAGTCTACACTACAATTCGGCCATGCGTTCCGGGTCCCGACCCCGCCGCCCTGGCATGCCGCACCCAATTACCGCGCCTCGCACTTCGGGTTATCCACCACCATGCCGCTCATCAGCGTCCACAATCTGACCAAGTACTATGGCACCGATCTTATCCTGGACGGTGTCTCGCTGAGTATTGACAACCGGGATCGCGTCGGGCTCATCGGCGCGAACGGGAGCGGCAAGACCACGTTGTGCCGAATTCTGGTGGGACTGGAGTCCTATGAGGACAATGCCCAGATTCACAAGGCCAGGGGCATGACGGTGGGCTATCTTTCGCAGGACGTTGATTTCGGCGGTGCCATCACGCCGTGGGAAGTGGTCATGGCAGTGTACGGCGAGATGCGCCGGCGTGAGGAGGAGATCCGCAGGCTCGAAGAGGCGATGTCCGCGGAGACGGACAGCAACCAGCTTGCGGAGTTGCTGGAAGAACACGAGCGCCTTACCGCGCACCACATCGCCGCCGGCGGGTACGAGTATGAGCGCCGCGCGGCCAGTGTCCTCACTGGCCTCGGAGTGCCGGAAGCTGATTTCCACCGAGACATCTATAGTTTCAGCGGCGGTGAGCAGCGCCGGGTTGCGCTGGCCCAGTTGCTGCTCAAGGAACCGGACCTGGTGCTCCTGGACGAACCCACGAACCACCTGGACATTCAGGGCATCGAGTGGCTGGAGGGGTATCTCAAGAGCTATCCCGGGGCTGTGGTCTGCATCTCCCACGACCGACGTTTCCTGGATTCGGTGGCGCGGCGTATCCTGGAACTGGAAGCCTGCGACCTGACGGAGTACCGGGGCGGCTACTCGGACTACCTGCATCAGAAGGAAGAGCGCCTGCTCACGTACAGCCGCCAGTATGAGCGACAGCAGCAGGAGCTGAAAAAGCAGATGGCCTTCATCCGCTGGGCGCTGGGGACCCAGCAGGAGAAGAAAGTGCGCGCGGCCAAGAGCCGATTGAAGCTGCTGTCGAAGATGGAGTATCTCGATCCCCCGCCGGCACAGGCGCGGCAGATGAATCTGCGATTTGAGCCGAAAATGCGGGGCGGCGAGGAAATCCTGGAGCTCACCCGCGTGGGCATGAGTTTCGGCGAGCGCAGGCTGTTCTCCGACATCAACCTGTTCGTACGGCGCGGCGAACGGGTGGGAATTGTTGGTCCGAACGGGTGCGGCAAGACAACGTTGCTGCAGATCATGCTGGGCAGACTGCAACCCACCGAGGGCAGAGCACGACTGGGAAAGAGCGTGGAGATCGGCTATCACCGCCAGGATGAATTCGGCCTGACGCCGGACCACACCGTCTTCCAGGAGTTCCGCCAGATCCTGCCCACCGCTGACCAGGGCGAGATCCGCAGCCTTCTGGCGCGCTTCCTGTTCGTCGAAGATGACGTGTTCAAACGGGTCGGGGACCTGTCCGGCGGCGAGCAGAGCCGCCTGTCGCTTGCCAAGCTGATCCTTATGCAGCCCACGGTGCTTGTTCTCGACGAGCCCACCAACCACTTGGACATCGACTCGCGCAATGCCCTGGAACACGCGCTCAGAGACTACCGGGGCACAGTGATTGTGGTCTCTCACGACCGCTACTTCCTGGACAATGTGGTCAACCGCGTGTTGGTGATGGGTGGCGGCACGGCCGTGGTTCACCAAGGCAATTACGCATCATACGTTGCCAAGCGCGAGGCGATCCAGCAGGAGCGGGAAGCCCAGCGGCGCGAGCGCGAGGAACAGGAACGCCGCGACCGACAGCGCCAGGAGCGACTCGCGCGGCAGAACCGCAAGGACAAGCGAGCGCAATCCGGACAGGAGCAGCTGCCCACAGCGGAAGAGCTGGAGGAGCGCGCGGCGTACCTGGAGAAGCAGCTTGAGAAGGTGCACCGGATTCTCGGCGACCCGGCCACCTATGACCAGCCGGTGCGCGCCCAGGCGCTGAATGCCGAGCATGAAAAGCTCAGCGCAGAGTTGCAGACCGTGTATGAACTCTGGGAGCGGGTGGCGGCGGAGGAAGACTAGATGTGCCCGAGAGCTCTCGATCCGGTGTTCCACATGCCACGACCGCAGCGCGGAAGCAAACCCCGGCAGTGACTGAGGAGATGCCCATGTTCGGCGGCTTCTATGAAGGCAAGAACGTGCTGGTCACCGGACTGACTGGTGCGAAGGGAACCTGGGTTGGCTGGTACCTGCTGCAGGCCGGAGCCGCGAAGATCATCGGCGTGGACAACGCGCGTAGCCCTGAGGGCTCTTGTTTCTCGCGCTGCGGGCTGGCCCAGGACCCGCGCGTCGTCCTGCATACTGAAGACGTGCGCATGGCGGATCACCTCACGGAAATCGCCGAAAAGGAGCAGGCGGACGCCGCCCTGCACCTGGCCGCGATGGCCATCGTTGGAGAGTGCCAACGCAGCCCGTTGGAGACGTACTCGGTCAATGCAATCGGCACCGCATCGTTCATGGAAACCGTCTGGCGCACGGGGATTGAACGCGCGGTTGTCATCACCACAGACAAGGTGTACCGGGACAAGGGCGGCGAGCCCTGGGTGGAGGACGACGCGCTGGTGGCGAGTGGCCCGTATGCGGTATCCAAGGCTTGCGCAGACCTCATTGCTCGTGACTATTACCAGATGTACCTGAAGCCCGCGGGCAAGCGGTTCGCCATTGCCCGCGCGGGGAACGTGCTGGTGCCGGGCGACCGCCATAAGGGACGGATTTTCGTGGACATCGCCGACGCCCTGGCGGCAGGCGAGCCGCCGGTCATCATGAACCCCGCGTTCACCCGACCCTACACTTTCGTGGGGGATACGGTGAGTGGATACCTGTGGCTTCTCTCCCAGTCTGACCGGCCGGATGTTGATGGCGAGGCCTTCAACTTTGGCCCAATCGAAGAGCGCGGGGTGCCCAACGCGGATCTTGCGACAAAGATGTGCGAACTGTGGGGCTCGGGCATCACCTGGAAACGCGGAACCCCGCGGGACGAGCCTTTCGCGCACCAGAGCCTGGACTGCACGAAGGCCAGGGAACGCCTGCACTGGCAGGCGGCATACACGCTTGACCAAGGGCTCGCGGAGCTGGTCACCTTCGAGAAAGCGCTGGCCGCAGGCGCCGCCCCGCACGAGTTGCGGGCACTTGCCCTGCGGATCGTCGGGGACCACGCAAGAGCCGCCGCCAGGCAGGGGATCGCCTGGGCGGCCTGATCCGATCGCACCGCCCTGGGTTCGCTTCGGGAGTTCACTGCCTCACCCATGGAGGTCCGCTCATGCCTGCTCTCCTCCTCGCTCTCCTGTGCTGCGCCGCCTGTTCCGCTGCCCCCATCCAGGTGGGGGATGACTCCTTCAGCATCTACCTCGCAGAAGACGGGGCGATCAGTTCCGTCCGCTCGTGGGGGCAGGAAGTTCTCGCCCCCGGCTCTTTGGGGACTCTCACCATATATGATGTCTCCGGCAAGCAGGGTTCGGCGACTCTGCGCGGCTCGGTGGCGGTGGGGGAGACGGGCATCGCCGCCAGCTACCCTTGCGACCAATTCGGACTGGACGTGGATGCCGTCTACACCGCCGGGCCGCTGAGCACGGTGGGCATCACTCTCACGGTTCGGGACCGCACAGGGCAGGATCGGGGTCTTGCGCTGGAGTTCGGCCTGCCCGTAGGTGCTCAGGGCTGGAAATGGTGGGATGACCCCGACACCTGGCGGGTCACCGAGGCAGGGCAGCAGTACGCGAATGTCACCCGCCTACGTGGCCTGCCCGGGTTGCCCGAGTTCGATGACAAGGCGAATCTGGCCAGTTTCGGGCACTACTCGTGGTACCCGGTGGCCGCCATTACCGGCCGTACGGGCCTGGGACTGGCCAAGCCCCCGCGAGATGCCTGTCTGTTCCGCTTCGGCTTCGACGGTCGCCGTGGCGTGCTGTATTCGGCCTGGGATTTCGCCCTGAGCCCCGACACCCGCGAGCCCGGCACGGCCCGGTTCTCCCTGGTACTGCTTCCCCTGCGCTCCGAGAACGGGTTCCGCGGTGCGCTTGCGTCGCTCTATGCGCTTTGGCCCGAAGACTTCCGGGCCCGCGTCCCGTCCTTCGGCGCCTGGATGCCCTTTGACCGACTCAGCGAAATTCCCGACGTGGATGAGTTCGGCTTCGCTTACCAGGAAGGCGCGCCTGAGCCCGGGTTCGACGATGAGCTGGGTGTCTCCAGTTTCATCTATTTCCACTGCGCGGGGGAGTTCGCCGACATCCCCGGGTACACGCGCGACCAGCCACTTCCGCCGTACGAACAGCAGCTGGCGGCACTCAACAAGGTCGCCAAGGGACGCACCGGGATCGATGATGTGTGGGGTATCACCGGGATACAGAACCCGGACGGCACGGTGAACATCCTGCCTGAGCGCGTCTACGGGCATATCTTCAGCCAACCCTGCGTCGACCCGGACCTGCCCTACGGGAGGGCCATGGTGCAGCGCCTGGTGGAGCGGGTGATGGAGAAGCCATCGCCCGTCGGGGTGGATGGGTGCTATTACGACGGCATCGCAGTGGGGTTGGACTACTCCCGCGAGCACTTCCGGGTGGCCGACAACCCGCTCCTGTGGGATGCGTCGCTGCAGCGGCCGGTCGCGTACAACTTCTTCGCGTCTCTGGAGTGGGCGCGGGCCATCGCCGACACGCTCCATCCCGCGGGCAAGCTGACGATGCTCAACGATTCGTCCATGACTTCCTTCAGCTATGCGTTCCCGTACCTGGATGTGCTGGGCGCTGAAGGCGGCTGGGTCAACTCCGACGAGAGCTTCCTGCGCGCAAGGGCGTACTCGTACCAGAAGCCCTTCTGCACCCTGCTGAAGACGGACTACAGCAAGCACCCGCAGGCACGGATCGAGTCGTACATGCGCAGTTGCATGGCCTTCGGAGTACTTCCCGGGTTCTTCGACATCAGCCCCAGCGGCGCGAACCCCGGCTCCAGCTACTGGGATCACCCCGAGTGGTACAACCGTGACCGCTCCCTGTTTAGGCGCTACATGCCGCTTTGCGCCGAGTTGTGCCGAGCGGGCTGGGAGCCGATGCGTATGGCCTCGAGCCTTACCACAGGGGCCGAGATTGAACGCTTCGGCGGCGGGGCAAGCGGCACGGCGGATGGCGTCGTCTATTTCACGATTCGCCGCGACCCCACGGAGGGGCCGTCCACAGTGAGCATCGACCTGTCGGCAGGTCTGGCCTGCCTGAAGGCGCGCGGTGTCTGCGCCCTGGACCTCATCAAGGGACAGGTGCTTCCCATCCAGGAGGGACGGCTCGAGGTCGAGGTGCCTCCGGCCGAGGTGGGTGTGATTGCGGTAGGGACGCCGGCGCAGCTTTCCGCGCGCTGCCTGGACGCGCTGGCCCGGATGATCGGGGCGCGACAGCAGTACCAGGCCGCGACGGAATCTGCCCGCAAGATGCTCACGGGCTGGACGCCCTACATGACCGGTGGGGAACTGGACTACACCGTGGCCCACACCGGTCAGGCGTCTCTGCGTGCCGCACTTGCGGACCCGAAACAGATGGCCGGGGCAACCCAGGTGCTGAACCTCAACCAGAGCGAGCCGGAGGACCTCATCATCAGGGGCGCATCCCGGGCGCAGGAGGTGTCCGGCAACAAGGACAGCGGTTACAGCGTATACGTGGACTGTTATTACCACAACGGTGAAAAGCTCTACGGGAACACCATCCAGTTCTCGCCCGGCACCCACGACTGGGAAGTGGGGGAGATCCGTATTCACCCGGAAGCCACCCTCAGCACGGTCAATGTCTACTGCATGTTCCGCGGGCATACCGGGACGGTCTGGTTCGATGACCTCTTCGTGGCGCGGGCGTCTGACCCGGAGAGGAACCTGCTGAAGAGCCCGGGCTTCGAGCCCGCACAGGCCACCGTCACAAATGACGCAGTCAGGGACGCCTTCGCGCAGCTCGATTCGCGGCGTGAGCAGGCGCTCAAGCTCGTGGCCAATCCCAATGCTGACGGACTGACCGAACTGGCTGCGGCGACGCAAGGCGACCTGGCGCGTTTCGACGCGTTGGAAGCCCGGGACGCGGGCGCTCGCGCGCGCAGAGACCTGGTGGAAGCGGCGGACCTCGCCCGTCTGGCGCTGATCGCGTTCACGGGGAATACAGAGGCAGCCCTCTGGCCTCAGCGGCTCACCGAGCCCTGCCCATTGGTATCAACCGCTCCCGGGCCAGCCGCTCCGATCTGGTGGGTGGTAGACCAGACCACGGGCGTCCCTGCGGGCACTCGCCTATCGGTGGACAGCAATTTTAGCGGGTATCAGCCCGACGTCCTTGCCGATGGCCGCATCAACCCGGATACCCCGGACTGGACCCGGGTTGCCTGGGCATCGGCCGACGATCCGCGCCCACACTGGATCCGCATGGATTTCCCGGCGCCGCAGAGAGTGGGCAAGGTGACGGTGCACTGGGCACTTGACGGTGGTAAGCGTTACCGGTCCAGGGACGTGCGGGTGGAAGTGCGCGAAGGGGAGGGCTGGAAGGCGGTTGAGCTCGATGAAAGGGGCGTTGACACGAAGGACGAGCGGACTGTCTTCTCCTTCGAGCCTGTGGTGGTGGACTCCCTGCGCATTTACCAACCCGCGCATGGAGGACCGGCGGACCGCCCCGATATCCTGTGGGTGACCGAAGTTCAGGTGGAGTAGTGGCCCGGGGCTACTTCGCCTTGCCACCTTTGCTGGCTGTGGCCTTGTTCCGCGCGCGCCGTCGGGATCCGGATACGTAACCCGATGCCACGGCACCCAGCAGCAAAACGGCGAGGACGATCAGGAAAACGCCGTGGTCAGCCTTGCCGTTCAAAAGCAGCATGATGCCGTAGACCAGCAGGAACAGGCCCAAAGGCAGCGCCAGGGCCGTGAATGCGCAGTTGAGGAGATTGTCCACGGATCCACCTTCCGGTCGGGTCGGGCAGGAAATGCGCCGGCGCGCGAGTTGCATGCGCCCAAGGCCGGGCCCGTCGCCGGGGCATTATACCGGGCGCGCAAAGGGCGCGACAAGAGCCAGCCCAATTAGCGGCCCGCTCACTTGACAATGCGCGCCCAAAGGTGTAGCGTCTGCGGGTTCCTTCATCCCGCAAACACGAAAGAAGCATGATCTCGTCATGGGCGTCATCGAGTTCCTCAACCGCCTGTTCCCACCCCGCGAGCCCGACACAACACGCGAAGTCGGGCGCAATGAACCGTGCTGGTGCGGAAGCGGGCGCAAGTACAAGTCCTGTCATCTTCAGGCCGACCAAAAGAAACAGCAATCCCGCTGAACCTGCCGGTCACCGACTGATCCCCCGCCTGACGGCAAGAGTGAATGCGCACCACGGTCTTGCGACCGGGGCGCTTTGCTGTGCCTGGACGCCGGAAGTCCGTCGCCTTGACGCCTGGGCTGGTTTCGTGTCTAATCCCCCTACATCAACTGCTCCCGGGACATCCGCGACCCTATGTCTCGTCCATCAATGGTTGCCGTAATCGGTCTGGACGGCGCCGACTGGAATATTCTCCAGCCGCTGCTTGATGCCGGGCGCTTGCCGGTGCTCGCGGGTTTGATGAACCGCGGCGCATGGGCCCGACTGAAGAGCGTGGAGCCCCCAGTTTCCTCCGCCGCCTGGACCAGCATGTGCACCGGTGTCAATCCGGGCGCCCACGGCATCCTGGGTTTCGCGCGCATGGACGGCTATGGCTCGCAGATCATCCGCTCCGGTGATGTGCGAGCCCCGCAACTGTGGGACATCCTGCGAGCCGCGGGCCTGCGCAGCCTTGTCACCAACCTGCCCAATCTCTACCCGCCGGTGGATGTGAATGGCGTGATGGTCACCGGCATGCTCACTCCGGACGCAGCCTCGCGTTGGGTCCACCCGAAGCCTTTGCAGGAGAGCCTTCTCCGTGCGGGTCTGGGGTTCGCTCCTCGGCCGACGGTCCGGGAACTGCACCGTTTAGGCGCGGAGGATGCCCGGCGCGTGCTGGGAGAGTCAGCGGCGCTCCAGGGCCGGACCGTGCTGCGACTGCTGCGCGAGGGACCCTTCGGCCTCGTATTCACGGTGTTGGACACGGGCGACCTCGCGCATCACGCATATCTGGGCAGGGCGCACGCCGAGGCGGTAGAGACTGGGCAGGCGCTGCTGGACACAAGTGCGGGTTCGATCATTGCCAGACATCTGGATGATCTGGACGAACTGCTTGGGGAGATCACCCGCGCACTGCCTGCAGACGCCGCGATCCTCGTGGTGTCGGACCACGGCTTCGAGCCGAAACCCAAGACTGTGTACCTGAATCAGTGGCTGGCGACCAATGGCTATCTGCAGCGTTCGCGGTTCGGCGGCAGCAAGGACGCGATGAACTGGCGTAAGCGCACGGTCGCGGAACTACTGGGCAAGCTGAAGCTCGGCCCATTGGCCCGGCTGCTTCCCTCGGGAGTGCGCGAACGACAGGTTGCGGTGCCGCGTCTCGGCCGGATCCTGCACGCGCCTTCGCCCAACTGGGGCCGCACCCGGGCGTTTCTGGACCCGACCGCGCTGGGCGCAGGCATCCGGATCAATCTTGCCGGGCGCGAGCCTCAGGGCACGGTGTCGCCAGGGCCGGAGTACGAGTCCCTGCGCGACGAGCTAATCTCCCGGTTGCTGGCCTGGCGCGAGCCGGGCACAGATTTGCCTGTCATAACCCATGCCTGGAAGCGCGAGGACATCCACCCCGGACCTCACAATGGGGCCGAGCCCGACGTCATCGTGCGCTACCGCCCTGACCTGAAGGCCGCGCACACCTACGACCCTGCACTTATCGCTCCTGCCGAACCAGACCAGGCTGCGTGGCACAGCGCGGAGGGCATTATCATCGCAGCCGGCCCGGGAATTGGCCCTTCGGGCGATCTTGGCGCTGCCGATATCCGCGACGTTGCGCCGACAGTACTCACGCTCCTGGGCATCGCCCCGCCTGAGCACATCGAGGGCCGGGCGCTGGCGTGTCTGACGGCGGAGGTGCGAGAGCAGGCACAGGTCTTGGCGCTGGAAGACGGTGTAACTGCAGGGTCAGGGCTCAGCGGAGAAGATGAAGCCGAGGTCACCGCCCGGCTTGAGGATCTGGGCTATCTGTAGAGATGGAACACTGAGGAGGTACCTACCATGGCCAAGATGCTAATCACGTTCTACTCCCGCTCCGGCCATACCCAGGCGATGGCGGGGCATATCGCGGAAGGTGCTCGCGAGGTCGAAAACGTCGAGGTCTTTGTACTGCCGGTGGCCGATGTGACGCCGGACGACCTGCTGGACTACGACGCAATCGTCATGGGTTCACCGGTGTACTACGGAACAATGGCGGCGGAGCTCAAGCAGCTCATCGATGATAGTGTCAAGCATCACCGCAAGCTGGACGGCAAAGTGGGCGGTGGGTTCGCTTCCGCCGGCGGCGTCGGTGGCGGCAATGAGACCACGGTGCTTGACATTGTGAAGGCGCTGATGATCCACGGGATGATCGTCAAAGGCGAGCCGATGGGGGATCACTACGGACCGGTCGCGATTGGCGCGCCCGATGATCGCTCCCAGCGTGAGTGCCGCAAGTACGGGAAGATGGTGGCCGAACTGGCGGTGCGGCTCTTCGGGTAACAATGCGTCGTGGGGCTGCTGTGACCTAAGGTTTGCCTGTGGCGTGCCGCTATAGAGGGTGTAGGCAGATTCTCGACGGCAGCCGGGGCCTGGTGCGCTATCCGCGACAGACATCGCAGCCCACGCTGGAGAACGCGAACATGCAAACGCCGAAACAGTGCTGCAGTTGTCTGAGGGTCCTTGTTGCAGGGGGGCGCGATGACCGGGGTGTGTGGCTGGAATGCTCACGGGCCCTGCCTGTCACTCACGGCTTGTGCCCTGTCTGCGCCCAGCGGTACCGGGAGAGCGCAGCCGCCCTGTCTCCGCCCGTCGCAGAGGTCGCGTAGCCGAGAGCAGAACCAAGTTGCGAGACCGGGGAGCCCTTTATCGAGGGCTCCCCGGTCTCTCTTCGGGCTAATGGCTGCCGGGCAGGGAACCACAGGCCCTGACAGGAACATTACCCCTTCTAGGAGCAAACGCCGCTTTTCTGCCGTTCGTGGAGGACCACTGTGGATGCGCCCAAGGACCTGAAGCTGCTCGACCTCGTGCCAGTGGAAACCCTGGACAAACTGCGCCGCCAGTTCCGGGCGGTGGTCGGCGTGCCCATGGTTTTCATCGACCGTGACGGCAATCCGCTGACCGAAGTCGAAGAGCCCCTGCGCTTCTGCGGGTCGCTTGTAACCGGTGACCACACCAATACTGTCTGCCTGCGTCGCAAGAAGTGGGATGAGCCCGAGCCGCAATTCGAAGAGCGCCTGCGGTCCCAGCACACAGGGCCGAAGCCTTTGGCCCATCGATGTCTCGGGGGATTCCAGGACACTGCTGTGCCGATCGTTGTCGAGGACCAGGTCGTCGGCTACTCAGTCTTCGCTCGCAGCCTGCCCGAGCCGCCGGACGTGGAGGCCTTCCGGGCGATGGCTGTGGCCGGCGGCATGGCGCCCGAAGTTGGGGAAGCGGTGGCGAAAAACGCAGTCGTTATGACCCCTGAGCGCATCCAGGATGTCGCGGGGTTCCTCCAGGTCATCACCGAGCTTGTGGCGCGTGCTGCGTATGACACCCTGCGCGCCCGGCAGATCCTGGAACTCGAAAAGCTGCGCGATGACCTGATACACATGATTGTCCACGACCTGCGCACCCCACTTACCAGCATCCTCGGCGGGCTGGAGACCGTGGTGGATACGGACTACGACCCCGAGCTTACCCGAGAGTTCGTGCCCATTGCCCACGCGTCGGCGGTCACGCTTCTGGAGATGGTCAACACGCTGCTGGACATCAACAAGATGGAAAGCGGCGAGATGAAGCTGAACCTCGAAAACGTGGACGTAGCCGCAATAGCAGCCACCGCACTCGAACAAGTTCGGGGGCTGGCCCTCGAACACCGACATCATCTGGAGTCCGCTATCGATCCTGCCTGCGGCACGGTGCGCGCTGACGGGGAACTGCTGCGCCGTGTGATGGTGAATCTGCTGGGCAATGCTATCAAATTCACGCCCGACGGCGGGGAGATAAGCCTCCGGGCAGCCTGTCACGACGGTGAAGTCAGGGTCTCGGTGGCTGATAATGGCCCCGGGATTCCGCCCGAATACCGGGAGCGCATCTTCCAGAAGTTCGGCCAGGTGGAGACGCGGAAGGCCGGGCGGAAGCACTCCACCGGCCTTGGTCTCACATTCTGCCGCATGGTTGCCGAAGCCCATGGCGGGCGCATCTGGGTGGACAGCGAGGTGGGGAAGGGCAGTACCTTCACTCTCGCCATCCCGCTTGTGCCCGCCGAGTAAGCCGCCACCGGTCCCCGCTCTCAGGGCCCGGCCATGATGCCTGTCTGCGGCGTCACGGTCTGGGCCAGCGGCTGGTCTATGGACGCACCCTCCCCTGCGAACCGGACGTGTCCTGCGAGGTCGCCGGTTGCGGCGAAGGTGACCTCCCAGGTCCCCTGGTCCGTGTGGACCCGGGCCCCTGCGGTCCCGTCAGTCTCAAGCAATTCCACTCCGTTCATGGATTCCAGCGTCTGATCGCCCACCTGGATCACGTGGAGGAACAGGTCGTCAGTCCTGGGTTCCCCGGGGGATACCTCCAGCCGCCACTGGCCCATCATCGCCAGGTGTTCGGGTTTGAGGCCTTTCGTATTGATCTCCCAGTTCCGACCTGCCGCCCAGAACTCCCTGCCCGGACCGCCCACGAGCTCGAGCCGCGCATCTTTCGGCAAGAGCGTACGGCAGAACATGCGGCCCTGCAGGTGGTCAGCGCGCAGCGTGGTTCCGTCGATGGTGGGCTCGTGAGCGGTGTGCAAGAGCCACTGTTTCGAGAAGCCCGGGTCGGTAGAGCGCACGCGGTCGAACACCACAAAGTGGTTCGGCATCAGGAACACGAACTGGCGTGTGACCAGTTCGGCCTTCTGCGCCAGGCCTCCGGGAGCGCCGTGGCGGTAGCTCTCGGTGGCATCTCCGGCGACGTAGACGAAGCGGTCATTGGTCTCAAAAGCCTTGACCACTGACTTGAGTGCGCTGTGCTGGCCACCGTGGTTCTGAGCCACCGCGGGCCCTTCGCCCCAGTAGGGAGCAGGCGGCTCGCCGGGCTGGTGGATGAGCACGCAGTTGTGGGCAACCGTCTGCGCATAGTAGTTCTTGAGATGCTGTCCGTTCTCGAACTCGTTGGCCCGGGTGCCGCTGTCCAGGGCGAGGAATCCTTTGTGGTAGATTACGAAGTTCAGGTTGTCGTAGTGCTTGTGCTGTCCCAGTAGGCCGCCACAGGTGAACAGGCAATAGGTGTCATCCGGCCCGTCTCCGGAGCGCATGAAGATCTGGCTCATGTTTTCGAAATGCCTGGCATGGGGCAGGTTGGACGGTTCGAATGGTTCCGGTGAATCGTCCATACCTGTGAGCAGGAAGGGGTAGATGAACCAAGTGGATGAGTGGGCCTTGCTGGGAAGTCTCTCCTGCAGATACCGGGCCAGCGCCGCGGCCTGCGGCTCGCGTTCACCGTACAGATGCCGGATGTTGGCCATGTGGCTGTACAGTTGCCACGTGGGCAGCGCATTCGTGGTGTGTGGCGTGTCGCCCCAACCGAACTCCAGCGGGCCGCCCGGCGCCTCGATCCAGTTCCAGATGACGTAGTTCGCAAGCCACGCGCTGTGGGGCCAGTCCGGCGCGATGTTCTCGCCCGTGGCGCTGAGCCAGGTGTAGAAGTAGTTCTGCTCGGCCCACGGGTATGCACCGAGGACGTAGCCCAGGGTGGGAGAGGCGCCTCCACCGTCGTCACCGCAGGCCTTCCGGCGGTGCTCCAATAGCCTCAAGTTTTCGTCATGCCCCCAGACCAGCCACTCTTGCACCAGGTCAGCCGCGATGCCCGTGCCCAGCGCTGTGCAGCCGATGAACCACAGGCAGTTATGCACCCCGTAGAACCCGGTGGTGTAGTTGCTGTAGTTTTCCCGGTAGATACGGGGCCGCACGTCCAGCACATTCTTGATGACCCGCACGAATCGGGTCATCCACTGGTTCCGCTCGTCCTCGGGCAGGTAATTGTAGAGCCAGTCCCAGGCGAGGACGGCATGGACGCGGCTCGTGGAGTACCAGTCCACCGCCTTGCGGTCTTCGAAACACTTCTCGTAATGCCGCAGGCTTACGTCCAGGCCCTTACGCGCAGCCTGCAGGTACTTGTCATCGCCGGTGACCAGGAACACGAAGGCCGAGCGGGCGCTGTCCACGCCGAAGTCCTTCAGCGCGGGCTCTTCAGCCTGCATAGCCTTCACAAGGCCATCGGCCCACGCCGTGGTCTTGGCGAACCAGTCTTTCTCCGGCCCCAGTGCCCGTGCTTTCACCTGCTCGAAAGTGTCGGCGTTGAAGAACAGGCGCGGGTGATCCGGCCGGATCTTCGCTACCCAGTCCGGCAGGTCTGCGGCTGTCGTCGCGCACATCAACCAGGTCACCACCAGCAGGCAGAGTGTGCATCGCATGTTGAATCCCTCTCAGCTCAGGTCCCGGGTGGCAGGCCCTCGGTCCAGGCGATCTGCGCGCGGTGGATCACGTCCCAGAGCGCTTTGGCCGGGGGTGTCACCGCGGCGTCAGTGAAGTCCATGCTGCGGTGCGGCACGAGATACAAGCAGGATTTCTGTGGCCGGCTGAAGGTGGCTTCCTTGCCCCACAGGTAGAGCACTTCGAGCCAATCGGATGCGTCGTAGAGCCGGCTCACGTCGTAACTCTGGGTGTCGCTGTCCACCCAGCGATAGTCGATCACCACGCCCATGCCGCCATCGCGTCGTGTCGCGTCATAGGAGAAATCGATCCAGCCCGCTCGGTCTGCGTTCGCCGGCTCAGGGGCGCCGCCGAGGTAACCGAACAACAGGTCCCGGTACTTGTCGCTGTCATGCAGATATCCCCGACGCACCGTGCCACCCACCCCGGGCTGCAGTGCAAAGCTGCCGCCATTCTGGAACAGGTCGCAGCGGTCACCAGCGCCCTTGAGGGTGATTTCGCCTTTGGGAACCCACGAGCGAGCGACGCGAATCGCCGGAGAGTACTCAAAGAAGACGTACTGGCTCTCACCCGACGCCTGGGGCGAATCATAGGGGATCGTCACGACCAGGCAGCCCGGCAACTGCTGTACTCGCGGCTCGCCGAATTCAGAATGGCCGGCGGCCGAAAGCGTCCACGGGCCGCGCAGGATGTTCTCGGCTCCCCCCGTCACGCCGATCTCGGTGATGCGGTCGGTCTTGAGGTCAAGTGCCACGCGGTAGAATCGGTTACTGACGCGCAGCAGGTCGCCCTCCTGCGAGTGTTCGGGAGCAATGGCGGGGGCCTCACCCGGCTCCAGCGCGGCGATGCTGTAACTTTGGGGGGATGCTTGCGGGAGCGGAAAGGCCGCGAGTCTCTCATCCATCCCGGGGCGCGCCGGGAGCACTGCCGCGGAACGGGTGTCAGCGTTGGCCGAGACAATGCGGTACGCCTCATCCGCGTTCACAGCCGCGAACCCGGGCAGTGGCACAGGCGCGGGATCTCCCGGCGCCACCGCCACCAGGGTCTTTCCCTGGCGTTCCCAGGCTGCGGGAGCGAGGTACCGTTCTGCGGTTCCGTCCAGCACGGTGTAGCCTTCACGGGGCACGATGCGCACCCGGACCGGCCCGGCGAGACCGCCGGCGGGGAACACGAAGCAGCGCGTCTCACCCACGGTCCATCTATCCGTGGTGAAGCGGGTCCATGAAGCCTGGTTCGAGCTGCCTTCCCGCGCCGCGACGATCTCCAGCGTCACGCCCTCCGCGTCCATGTTGCCCACATTGCGCACTTGCACCCGCGCCCAGCGCTCAGTGCCCACGGCGTCCGCAAGCGCAATTCGGACCTCACCGTCTTCCGGCGGGCGGCTATCAATGCGCACCGGTTCATCGGGGTTGAGGATCGTGAGCACCGGTTCGATGTAGAAGGCGCCGCACAGTTCATCGGCATACTCGGCTACTCCCCAGCGGGCGCTGTAGGCGGTGAAGAACCCGATGCCGGGCAAGTCAGGCCACGCGCGCTTGAGGTAACGGAACTGTCGCAGCACGTCTTCCCGCGTGGGGGAGTTGGTGACCCGCTTATTGTCGTCCCTGATCTCGTTGATGCCCAGGCCGGGGATGACCTGGTTCAGTACGCCGGCCTCGCGCGCGGTCTGCAGGTACGCGTCGAACTGTCCGAGATGGTTGCCCCGGTAGTTCAGGTAGATTTCGGGGACGAACAGGTCCACCAGGTCCTTGATATCTGCCCAGTAGGCGTGCGCGCCCATGTACCAGACAGCGGTGAACTGCCCGGGCTTGATGTCCTTCAGGCGCCTCCATGCCTCGATGAACTTGTCGGTCACCTCGCCCGGCCCACCCACCTCATCGATTGCTATCCAGTCGACCCGACCCCAGTTCTCAACAAACTGCTCAACCGTCATCTGCTTGCAGCAGACACCACATTTCCAGTGAGCCGGGATGGCTCCCCGGCGCAGCCACCAGTCCTGCTCCTCGTCCTTCACCGTAGTGGGGACGTTGCACCAGCGGAAGTCTCTGGGCGCGCCGAACCAGACGAAGTAGACATCCTTCGCAGTGACCGCAATCTCTCTCTCGAGGCGCATCTCGGGCTCGTGGCATTCGAACACCACCCGATACCACCCATTGCGTTCGAATGTCCAGTTGAAGTCGAAGTCCTGCGCTTCCCCAGGCCCAAGTTCGAGCGGGAGAGTGACAGTCTCAGCAGCGGAAAGTGGCTCGCCTGCACGGGCGACACGTATGGTGAGGGTGACATCGCCGGCGAAAGGCTCCTTGCCCTCATTGAGCACGGGGGCGCTGAACCGGATCGTTTCGCCCTGCCTGGGGATCATCTTGGACTGGCCGAGGTTCTCGCCGTCAATGGTCAGGCACACGGCGGCATGTGCGAGGAGACACAGACAGAGAGCCAGGGAGAGACGCATCGCATACCACCTCACCGGCAGATTCGCTGCAGCGCATCACGGGACCTGCATACGCGACTCCTGCGGACTGGAACACCCAGGCAGACTGATGTGTATATAAACATGTCACAGTGAAGGTGTGGCAACGCAGTCTCATGAATGATAAAACGGGCAGGGAGCTCTGCGCGGGTCCCGTCAGAGCTTACAGCGCTCGCACAAGTCATAGCCGAACTGCTCATCAATCCATGTCTCTACTCAGGAGGTCGAGACGTCGATGAAGCGCACTGGCTTTACCTTGATCGAGTTGCTCGTGGTCATTGCCATTATCGCCATCCTCGCCGCTATACTCTTCCCCGTCTTCGCCAGAGCGCGCGAGAAAGCGCGCCAGAGCTCGTGTCTAAGCAATCTGAAGCAGGTCGGCACCTCGATGCTCATGTACGTGCAAGATTATGACGAGTGTTATGGCCAGAGCTTGAGCGGAACCGCAGCGGGCACCTTCACCCCCTATCACATGCTGATGCCGTACATGAAGAACCAGCAGATTCTGCAGTGTCCCAGCAACAAGGATGAGATCACAGCAGCCGGCATCAATGCGGTGCTGGGCGCCCTGGGCGCGCCACCTCTGGCCCCTGGCTTCACAGGCACAAGCTACATCTTCAATACCGCGGTCTGGGAGGACGGGAACCTTACGGGGCTCGTGAAGCCCATTTCGGATGCTGAGATCCCCAGGCCGGCGGAGACCTTCGTCATTGGCGACGGTAATCTGGCCCAGACATTTCACACGCCGATCATGGGCACTCACAACGAGGTGGCCAACTGCGCCTTCGCAGATGGGCACGCGAAGGTGGTCAAGGCGATTGAAACCACGAGCACCTACGTGGACTGCGAGAACCAGACGAAGCGAGTGTGGCAGATCCAGGGTGGGCCGTACAACGGGCGTTTCGAACTGTGGGGTATCGTGCGCGACAATGGGACAGTAGGCGCGCTGCGCTAGACAATGCTAGACGCGACGAGGCCGGACCCGGGGACATTGCTGTCGCCGGGTCCGGCTGTGCCTGCCAGCCCCGCTTTTGAGCACATCTTCTTTGTGATATACTGGCCCCTATGCTTCACCAGAGACGCCTTCTGAAACGCGCTGATCCCGTGCTGCTGATCATCGTCGCCCTGCTCCTGGCCGTGGGTATGGTGATGATCTACAGTTGCACCCGAGCCAGTCTGGTTGCGGCGGGTCAGTCGCCTTTCCAGAAACTTCACCTGCAGCTTGCCTGGCTGGCATTGGGCCTGATCGCCATGGTGGGTGCCCTCACCCTGGACTATGAGAAGATCGGGTCGTTGTCGGGTGTCCTCATGGCGGTGGTCGTGGTCCTGCTCATACTGGTGCTGATCATCGGCGCCATTCAGGGCGAGGTGCGGGGAACCAGGCGCTGGATCGACATTGGGCCCATCCACATCCAGCCCTCCGAGCTCGCGAAAGTCGCTGTGATCATCATCCTCGCGGTCTACCTGGCGGCTCGGGAGGAGGAGGTGGACACGCTCTCACTGGTCTCCCGGTCGCTGGTCTACGCTTTCCTACCCACCAGTCTCATCCTTCTGCAGCCTGACCTGGGCACGCCCGTTGTCATTATGTTCATCTGGTTCGTCATGCTGCTTGTGGCGGGGGCGAGGATCACGCATCTGCTCGCGTATGTGCTGGTCGGAGTTCTGCTTTTCGGGGCCGCGTGGAACCTCGGGGTGATCCCCCAGCATCAGAAGAACCGTCTCCTGGCGTTCCGCTACCCCGACGCTGACCCGAGAGGCGCGGGCTGGCAATTGCGGCAATCGCTCATCGCCATCGGTTCCGGCGGCATGTGGGGCCAGGGACTGTTCCAGGGAAAGCAGACACAACTGGGTTTCATTCCGGACCAGGAGACCGACTTCATCTTCACCGCGATCGGCGAGGAGAAGGGGTTCTTCGGGTGCTCCGTGGTCCTGGGGCTCTTCGGCCTATTGTTGTGGCGAACGCTCCACATTTCTGCGAACGCCAAGGACCGCCTGGGGCAGCTCATGGCGGCGGGGATCGCCGCGCTGTTCTTCCTGCATGTCATGGTCAACGTGGGGATGACCTTAGGAATGATGCCCGTCAAGGGCATGCCCCTGCCTTTCGTTAGCTACGGCGGCAGCAATCTGATCACGAACATGATCTGCATCGGGCTGCTTGAGAATATCTACATGCGCCGCCACAAGATCGTCTTCTGAGGACACAGATCGCCCGCCGGCCGGGCACGGGACAGGGATGACATGGCACAGCAGCACGAACCGGATGCTCCCGGTATTGTTGAAGCGGGATGGCAGGGCATCACCGTCCGCATTCCGCAAGACTGGAATATCGGCGCGATTAGCGGTGATTCCACTGCCGGGTATGTGCGCTGGGATGACGACAATATGCCCCGTCTGGAGGTCAAGTGGGCTTCCGAGAAGGGCTTCGTGGATCTCAATGCTGTGATCGACAAGTATCTGCGGGATATTCAGAGGGGCCGCAAGAAACACGCGCCCGAGATCGAAATCACCCGCGACATCAAACTCACTGGTCGCGGGAAGCGGAAGAAGTCAGGCGCGAAGTGCTTCCATTGGAAGGCGGAACTGGAGGGCTACGGAGCCGCCTGGGTCTGCAAGGACTGCGGGCGTACGGTCATCGCTCAGCTCATGATGCCGCCAGGGCAGACGGGCGCGCAGGCGGAGGCCTTCGCAGGCGCAGTGCTCATGGGCATCGACGACCACACCAGCGGCGGCTGGACGCTCTGGTCGGCGTACGGACTAGACGTGCGTATTCCCGAGGATTTCGGCCTCAGTGGCCAGAAGCTTATGGCCGGACTCATCGAGCTTGAGTTCGCGAAGGAGACCGAACAGATCAAAGTGGCCCGGTGGGGCATGGCGAATGTGGCGCTCAAGCGAAAGAGCCTCAAGGACTGGGTCGGGTCGGAACTGGGGAGGGAGTTGCGCAAGCACGGGGCAACAGGGCACGAGGGCACGGTGAAGGGCCACGAGGGCCTGTTGGTCGAGGGCAGTAACGTTGGCGGGGTCCAGTTGCTCCAGCGCTTCATCGCACACTGCCGCGAGCAACTTTACGCCGACCGGTTGATCGCACGTGCTTGGCATTGCGCGCCGATGAACGACATCTACTACGTGCAGACCTTTGTGGATCGCAAGAACGTTTCGCTGGCCGATGAGATCGTCGCGCGGATTCAGTGCCACCCGGGGGTCGACGATGAGACTGCCCAACGCAATGGCGACTAAGCGCAGTGCCGCGACTGCTTCGGCCGTGGTGCTCGCGCTGGCGCTGGGGGTGTTCTCCGGCGCTGTCATAGCGGACACCCCCGCGGCCGATGGGCCGGAGGCCATGGTCCAGCGCGCCTGTGCGCTGATTGCCGAAGGCAAGCGCGACAATGCTGAGGAACAACTGCTCGCGGCGATTCGCGCCTATCCCGACCACATCCCCGCCTTCCTGACCCTTGGCGACCTGTATGAGAAAGCCGACCGTATCGAAGAAGCCGCGCAACTGTACGCACACGTCCTAGGCAAGCTTGCTCCCCGCAATGAAGCTGCGCAGCGAGCGATCAAGCGGGCGTTCTACCGCGGGCGTTTCCCGCGGGAGATCGCCCTTGACATGCTGCCGCTGGCTCCGGCGGCCTTCGCGGGGCATGTGGTGAAGCTCTCCGAGGAGTTCCATTTCGGCTCCCGACCTACGCGCACTTTCGCCTACACGACTTCGCTCATATTCCCCGCCGCCCTCGAAGGGAATCGTGCCGCGCCGTGGATCAGGCTCCCCAGTTCTATCGGGCCGGCCGAGAACATGCTGTTCAACCGTGTCGCTTACGGGTTCATCGCCGACGACCGAAACGAAGTGCTGCGCGCGCGCTGGCAGGCGGGTTGGCCGTCTTCCACAGTCTTGCCCTCCCGCGCGGATCACGAAACGCTGGCCCAGCGCCTCCTTCAACTCGCCCTGCGCGGCCACGTGTATCTGTTGGAGTACCTGGACTTCGACCGCAAGCCGGAAAAGACCGATTTGCTTGAACTCTACCTGACCGAGGCCGGACCGTCCGGCGCGGAACAGCTTGGCGATCGTATCTTCTTCTACGATGCCGAAAGCGTGCGGGCGCCCGAGGAGCTTGTACGCCAGCTATTCCACGAACTGGGGCATCTGATGCTCCCGCGGATCGGGCCCTTTCCGGGTGACGATGTCTGGGCCAGTGGCGACGTGGGTGAGCGCCTCCTGTTCCAGTGGTTGCTGGAGGAGGCCGGGACGGTCACCGGCGACCCGTGGCCAAGCGAGCGTTCCGCCGAGGCGCTGCACCGTCTCTGTGGCATTAGCGCGGAAGAGGCGAAGCGGTTCCTCATGCGCGAGTGCCGCGTCCCAGTGAACGCCTGGATGGCCACGCTCCCGGAAGAGTTCACCGGCGAGGATGGTGCCGCGCGTTTCGCCGGGTTCTGTCTGTGGCTGGAAGCGGCACATGGCCGCTCGACGCTCGCAGCCGTCCTTCATGGCGCTCAGGGGACGGAGCCGACCCAATTCGTCCAGGCCTACAAGGAGATCGTGGGGAAGGCGTTCGAAGACGGCGGCGCACTGCTGGTGGATGCTGGTGCTCTCAATCTCATGGCCAGCCGGCTCTTGCAGGCGCCGCGTGAGGCGGCTGTCCGGCGAGAACTGGTGGCGTTGGGCAAGGGCGGCGAAGCGGTGTTCCGCATCTATCTGCCCGATGGCGATTACGACCTGGAAGTGCTCCGCAATGGTTCGGAGCAGGCGCTCGTCAACGTGACGCTGGATGGGCAGTCGAAGTTGGTCGGAAACACGGACCAGCCGGCGTCATTGACGGGTGTCACCGCGGGGTGGCACGATGTGGTCATCTCTTGCGGCTCCGACGGTCCGCTGGAGATCCTGGGTCTGCGCATCCGAAGGGACAAACCCGCGGGCTGAATGGGCCCCGGTCATCCTGAACGCAACGCGCACGCGACTGAGGTCATCCACCCATGGGCCGCGAGCACCTGTTCGTGATCGCTGCCGTACTCCTCCTGGCTCGCGCAACGGCCTTCGTCGCCCCTTACCCCGAGGGGCACCGCACCCGCATCAATGGCTACACGGTCCTGTATCTTGCCGGGGATGGGAAAAAGATGGGTGCGCGGCGGAACTATGATTTTCGCCTGGGGGACCTGGGCCAAAGGCCCGAGCAGGGAATTGGCGGCGATGACCTGTTCGGGGAGTACGACTGGATGTCCCGAGACGAATTGCTGGTGAAGCTTGTCCGCCGGCATTACGGGCGCATCGACGAGAGCACTAATCTGCTGGGGGCCCAGGGTGTGCCGATTCGGTCCATCAACCTGCACAGTGCTTTGCTCTTCCCTGACCGCTTGGCATTCCGAGTGTCCGTGGGCGAGGTTCCCGCTGCGGACCAACCCTGCTGCCGGTACCGCATGACCGAGCGGGGCATCGTGAGCGACGAGTAGCAGCCTCAACCCGCGGCGGCATGATATGCTTCGACGGTGAGCCGCGCCGTGCGCTCCCACGTGTACATGCCTGCGCGCTCAAGCCCCCGTTTCGACAGGTCCTCGTGGAGCGCATCATCGGTCAGCAGTCTTGCGAGCGCTTCCGCGATTGCCTCGATCTCCCGCGGGTCCACAAGGAGTGCGGCATCTCCGGCCACTTCGGGCAGCGAGGAGACGTTTGAGCAGACCACGGGCGTGCCGCAGGCCATGGCTTCAAGCACCGGCAGCCCGCAGCCCTCGAAGAGCGACGGGAAGCACAGGACGCGCGCCGCCGAATAGATCGCGGGCAAAGTATTCTCATGGACGTGGCCGATGAGGTGGATACGGTGTCGCCCCGGCGAGGCTTCAAAGGCTCGCAACGCTTCCGGATCGCGCGCGACCGCCCCGACGATGGCAAGTTGGGGGCCATCCGGCGCGAGCAGGTCGAAAGCCTTCACCACCGCTGACAGGTTCTTGCGAGGGTGCCCGGAGCCCACGCAGCCCAGCACGTACCCGGGCTCGAGGCCGTACTCGCGGCGCACGAGGTCACCGGCATCGGGGACGTGGACGAACCGTCGGTCAACACCCAGCGGAGTCACGTGGACCTTGCTTTCCGGGATTCCGAAGGCCTGCACCACATCCGCTTTCGTCGCCTGGGATATTGCGATTACCGCCGCGGCGCGCCGAGCAGCCCGGGGGATAATGCTATCGTAGTATGACAGTTCCCGTGGGTCGTACAGTTCGGGGTAGCGAAGGGCCGCGAGGTCGTAGAAGGTCACTACCGCCGGGGCAGGTAGCCACAACGGAAGAAGGCTACCGGGGAAATGCGCGATGTCTACCCGGTCGAGCGCCATGAGTATGGGCATGCGCGCGCGCAACCAAAGGCGGGTGTGCCGCGAAATCCGAACTTTGTCGGCCAGATCCCAGATCCCGTCGGTATCCTCACCTGCGGGCTCGGAGGACGCAGCGTACAGGAAGCACTCGGGGCGCTCCTCAAGTCCCAGCAGGCCGCGCACAAGATTCAGAGCGTAGGTCTCGACCCCGCTTTTCTCGGCGGTCAGCAGGTAGCTTGCGTCAATGCCCACGCGCATGTCATACTCCCGGCGTTTCCCCCGGAGGAGTGATAGGTGTGCAGCCAATAACCGCAGTGATTCCCAATCGCGACGGTGCAGACCTTCTGCGCGCTACATTGCCCCCGCTGCTCGCTGAGCTCCCACCTCCGAACCATCAAGTCCTCGTGGTGGATGATGCGAGCAAGGATGACAGTGTTGCAATGTTGGCGCGGGACTTCCCCTCCGTGTGCGTGGTCGCCCTCAATGAGAACGTGGGCTTTGGCGCAGCGTGCAACCAGGGCTTCGCGGACGCCGTCCACGACGTGGTGCTGCTGCTCAACAGCGATATGGCGGTCACCCCGGGGTCGATTAGTCTGCTTCTGGAACATTTCCAGGACCCCTCCACGTTCGCTGCCGGGCCGATCTATTTGGGCGACACCGAGAAGCTGGAAAACCTTGGGGTGCGCGGGGGGCAGGTGCGGCCGCAGATCGGCGCACCGGCCGGAGGAGGCCTGTTCCGCCGCGACCTGTACCTGGACCTGGGCGGTTTCGACGCGCTCTACCACCCGTTCTACTGGGAGGACCTGGACCTGGGTTGGAACGCCTGGCGCGCAGGCCTTCGGATCGTGTACGACACCCGCTGCCACTTCCTGCACATGGAGAGCCGGACCATCAAGCGCCTGTACTCAGCTGCCTACGTCAGGCGCATTCGTGCCCGGAACCGCGTGCTGTTCGGCTGGAAGAACTTCGACACACCCGAACTCCTGCGCGCGCACACGGGCGCGGTCGCCCGGCACATTCTTGGCGACCTGCTGCGGCGTCGCGACCCTGCGAGCCTGCTTGGATACCTCGATGCCCGGACCATGCGCGCGGCGGCGCTCGCATCCCGGCCCAAGGATCCGCCGAAACGGACCAGCGCCGAGATACTGGCGGCATCGCAGACTGACCTGGCCCGGCTGCTGAGAATCTGAGCCGTGCATGTTATGGCTTGCGTGCCGCGAACAGCAGTGCGCAGGCGTCCTCCACCCGGCACTGCAGCCCGTCACGTGCCGCGGGTGTGAGGCGACGCATCCAGTAGGCACGAAGGGCCGCCCCCACACCGAATCGGCTCAGACCCGGACCAGCGAGACGGTACAGCGCGCCACGTCCGCGGATCGGGCGCACGGTCCAGTCATACGCGGCGAACCATATCCTGGCCGCGTTGGGCGGCATGAAACCCAGCACCTCGGTGCACTCAAGCCCTGCCTGTCCGAGCTTCGCCTGCCACGTCGCGGCATCCCAGACGTTCACATGCTCGACACGGGCGTTGAACTGGGCGACAAAGGCCTCCCCATCCGGCCCGTGGGTCTCGGCCGCCATTTCGCACAAGAGCGGGGCGGGGACTGAGAAAATGAACCGGCCGTCGGGCCTCAGCACCCGGGCGACGTTTTCCAGGACTGCCTCTACTCGTGGGATGTGCTCCAGAACGCAAACACTCACCACTGTCTCGAAGGTCTCCGGCTCGAAAGGCAGGGCTCGCGCATCGGCGACCGAAACTAGGTCGTAGATGCCAACGGGCACCGCGAGTGCCGCGAATTCCTCGCTAATGTCGATGCCCGCGACCATGCCGCTCCCGTGCAGAAGTCGGCCGCTATCGCTGAGCAAGTTCATCACGTGGCCGCTACCGCAACCCAAATCAAGCAGGGGACGCACGAGGGGTTGCCGGCGTATTATGGCAAGCTCCCAGCTCCTCATAAGGGCCTCGGCGGGGTATTGTGGCCCTCTTGCCAGCAGTTGCGAGAGGAGTTGGGCAGCCGCGGTGTTCATATCGCCGGCGGGAGGCGCCATCTGCGGGTCCCCGTGAGCTTGCCTAAGTAGATTCTGCGACCGTCATGGTACGAGGGCCGTGACTAGACCCTGACCCCCTTCACCTGAGCATACCACGAACCGCGCAACCTCTCCAGAAGTTTTGGGCAGAGCCGGCGGTCTTGCAGGATGCGTGCCTGCCTCGTGTGTGGCCGGCGTCCGGTGCCTGCGGTCAGGTGAGGTCGAGGTACCGGAAGAACTGAGGTCCTCCTTCCAGCGCCATCCACCTTGCCCTGGGCCCGAGTTTTGTGGACAATTGCCCCGTCGGCTTGACGTTGGCATGCCTGCTGTCCCCCGGAGGCCCGCAATGCGCTTGTTTCTGGCCGTGTCCGCTGTGTGTCTCGCAAGCAGCGCATTTGCGCTCCAGGCCCACATTTTGCTGGGCAGGCAGCCATCGTCGGGCGCGAAGAATGCGGCAGACGAGGTGCGGCACTATCTGCAACGCATAACCGGGCAGAGAGTGCCCGTGGTCAGGGAGCCTGAGGCCGGCGAAGGCCTGTGCGTGATCATCGGCGACAGTGAGCGCGCGCAATCCCTGGGGTTCGACAGCGCCGCCCTTGCGCCCGAGCAGATCCGCGTCAAGACCGGGGATGGCTGGGTTGTCATCATGGGGGGAGACGCGGGCCCCGGTGGCCGGAACCTCAATGGCACCTACTGGGCGGCCCTCGAGTTCCTGGAACGCATCGGGGTACGCTGGCTTTGGCCCGGGCCACTGGGCGAAGTGCTGCCACCCGGCCCGGAACTCAGCATTCCTCAGATCGACGTCGACTTCACGCCGCGGATCATTCAGCGCAACATTCGCAACCTGTATTACAGCGACCGCGTGCAGGCCGGCCTGGATAAGCTCGGCTTCACCCGCGAGCAGTTCGAGGCAGTGCACCGGGACGGAGAGGCCTGGTTCCGTCGACAGCGGATCGGTACCCAGGGCAAGTTCAACTACGGCCATGCTTTCGGCCACTGGTGGGACGAGTTCCACGAAGAGCATCCCGACTGGTTTGCATTGCAGCCCAACAGCACCCGCGATCAGGGCAATATCGGGGACCGCGCGCGACTGTGCGTCTCGAATCCGGAAGTCATTGCTCAGGCCGCGAAAGAAGCCATCGCGAAGCTGGAAGCGGACCCCACGCTCTTCTGCGCCTCTATCTCGCCCAATGACGGCGGCAGGGCCACCTTCTGCCTATGCGAAAACTGCCGGGCGCTGGACCCGCCGGAAGCTCCCCTCGTGAAAGTCTGGCATCCCAGTGACCCCAATTTCATGGTGCCGTCGCTGACCGATCGCTACGTGCATTTCTACTCGGAAGTGGCGAAGATCGTCGCGGAGCGTTTCCCCGACCGGTATCTCGGCGCTTACGCCTACAGCGCCTACCGCATGCCCCCGTTGCGAGAAAGGCTGCATCCCAACGTTTTCATAGGCTTCGTGGGGCTGACCTACACGCGGGAAGCCGATCGCCAGGCGCAGCGCGCCGATTGGGATGCCTGGACGCGATCGGCGAGCCGGTTCTTCCTGCGGCCCAACCTGCTCATGGACGGCATGGGATTCCCCGCTTTGTACTGTCACCGGCTGGTGGATGACCTGAAGCATTGTTTCGACACCGGCATGCGCGTGACGGATTTCGACTGCTGCTATCAGCACTGGGCGCTGAAGGGGCTGAACTACTACGTCCTGGCGCGGTTTCTGTGGGACCCGGAGATCGACGTGGACCGGGTCATCGAGGACTACTGCAGGGCGGGCTGGGGGCCTGCCTGGGAGCCGGTGCGGGAGTACTTCGGGCAACTCGAGAGGATCATCGACAATCTCGCTCTGGAGAACCGCTATGACGGGCGCAAGGGGGATATGACCATCCTGCCCTCGTGCTATCCCGACAGTGTCCTGTCCGAGCTCCAGGGGCATCTCGACCGGGCTCGGAGCCTTGCGGCCGGGGATGAGACCATCCTGCAGCGCATCGATTTTCTGCAGACCGGCCTGGATTTCACCCGCTTGAACCGAGATCGCCGCATGGCCCTGGGTCTGCTGCGCGCGGGGAAGGGGGACCAGCAGACTTACGAGAAGGCCCACGCGGCCCTGGAAGCATATTACCAGAAGATGGGGATCACCTGGGCGGTGAACTCGCCCTGGATGAAGTTCTACGGATTCTGATGGCGGGAGGCTCCACTCCCGCGAAGAGGCGCCCATGAAGGCAATCGTTCTTCTCGCCGGACATGCCACGCGTATGAAGCCGCTCAGCGACTACCTGAATAAAGGGATGATCCCTGTTGCGGGACGGCCGCTGGTGGAGCATGTGGTGCGGCGGCTGGTGCACTGCGGCTTCACCGACCTGATATTCGCGGTCACCCGTTTCCCCGAGCAGCTTGAAGCCTATTTCGGGGATGGGTCGCGATTCGGCGCACACCTGGAGTATGCTATGCGGCCGGAGCCATCGGGCACGGCGGGAGAAGTCCATGCCTTGCGGGGGTACATTCCCGAGGGCGAGAGTTTTCTGGTCCATTATGGGGATATCCTTCACAATATGGATCTGTCGGCCATGGCCCGGCAGCATCAGGCCACCGGTGCTGTGGCCACGGTGGGGCTGGTATCCAACGTCACCGTCCACGTGGGCGCGGCTGAGATGGACGCGGACGGGCGCCTGACGGACTTCGTGGAAAAGCCCCGGTTCGGCAAGCCCTGCCACGCAGCGGTGAACGTGCTGGGGCCGGGCATCTGGGAGCACCTTGCACCCGGAATGGACTTCGGGTACGATGTGTTTCCAGCGCTTATCCGTTCGGGAGCCAACATCCGGGGCTTCCTGGACAAAGAGGCCTGGTGGATGGATGTGGGCCGTCTGTCCGATCTGGATGGCGCCAATGAATGGATGAGCACGCACAGTCTGTGAACCGGCCTCCCCGCGAGGGTGGCCAGACAGAGCGTCCCTGCCTCATGCGCAGAGTGTCTGCAAAAGCCGGCCTCGCCTGTGCCCTGCTCACGCTGGGGGCAATCTCCTGCTGCCACGCCGATATGGTGCAGCAGATCCTTTCGTACGTGCCCGCGCAGGACTACTCCTACGCCCAGGTGGCCGCGGAACTTTCGTCGCTCGACTCTGCATCGGACCGCGTCTCCGTGGTCAGGCTCGGCCGCAGCCACGGTGGCCGAGATATCCTCTGCGCCGCCGTCCATGACCCCCAGACCGTCTTCGGCCAGACCCGCTGTCTGTTTATCATCGGACGCCAGCACGGCAATGAGTCGTCGGGTACCAGCGCCTGCATGGCTATGATCCGGTATTTCGCGAAAGCCGCCGGCGTCGTGGAGCGCGAGACCCTCAGGCGGCTGACGCTGGTCTTTGTCCCTATGGCCAACCCGGACGGGGCCGATGCGGGTCGTCGCTCCAACGCGAAAGGCGTCGACCTGAACCGAGACTGGCAGAGCAGGTCACAGCCCGAGACCCTCGCGATCGACCGGGCGGTGAAGATCTGGCGTCCGGATGCCCTCATGGACCTGCACGAACTCCCTGCGAGTTCGCCGAAACCCTCCTACGGCGAGAACTTCGTGGAGACCATCGGGCGCGGTATGGGCATCCAATCCCTGTGCAGCACTGTCTCTGCAGGGGCGTCGTACGACATCGCCCGCTGGCTGCGAGCTTACGGGTACCGCTTCAATATCTACTACGACGGCCCGGGGAAAGATCGGCGGCTGTGTCACCGGCGCTTCGGTCTGGACCTGGGTATCCCGAGTTTCCTCATGGAGGCGAAAACCGGCGCGGGGCGCGACATCCGGTACCGGTCCGGGTTCCATGTCGTGGGTGCGTTGACCGTAGCCAACTACCTGATCAATGGCACCGGTCTGCCCGGAGCGCCTCAGGTGGCTGCAGCAGAAGGTCCGGCGGACAATCTAGCGGCGGAGTTGCGGCCCAGCGCCGGCAAGACTTCGCGCGTGGAACTTCGTGTAGTACAGGCGATGGAAGCCTTTGAGGGTGAGACTGAAGCGGTGGAGGCTGTGGTTTCGGGCTCCCAACCCGTGCGCTATGTGAAGTTCTACCTGGATGGACGCCTGTGGCTGGTGACGAACAACGAACCGTATCAGTGCCCCATGGACCCCGCAGAGGTGGGTGAGGGAGTGCACCAGGTAGATGTCACGGTGATCGGCGAAACGGGTGAAGTGTTGGCTTCCGCGGGTGGAAGCATCAACCTCGGGCCGGTTCAGGCGGCGGGAAGGTAGCCTGAGTTCACGCCTCTCCTCGCGCGACCTGGGGCGACGCCGGCGAAAAACCGCTTGCAACCGCGGTGGCCAATCATTATAATATCAAGATCTTCTTATAAGATGACCCGCGCGAAAACGCGAATGGAGGGCTCCAAATGGCGACTGTACACGAAGTGACAGATTCGAATTTCGAGGCCATGGTGCTGAAAGCGGATACTCCGGTCTTGGTAGATTTCTGGGCTCCGTGGTGTGGTCCTTGTCGGATGGTTGCCCCGGTGGTCGAGAAAATCGCCGCGAAGTTCGAGGGCAAGTGCAAAGTCACCAAGCTCAACGTGGATGAAGCGTCCGCAACCGCCACCAAGTTCGGTATCCGCAGTATTCCGACTTTGATGCTGTTCAAGAATGGCCAGATGGTGGAGCAGATGGTGGGCCTGCAGTCCGAGAGCGCCCTTTCCGACATGATCACCAAGGCCATATCGGGGTAGTCGGCGAAGGTCTTGCCAGCCCGGCAGGGTTCACGGCAGCGCGATACAGTCCCTTGACTGCGCGCTGCCGTTCGCGTTTGGGGTCGCCGGTATGCGCTTGATTTGGGGACAGTGAACCGGGCCGGTAATCTGTGCGTCGAATGGGTAATTGTGATCGACGTCGGGAACCTTGGGCCCGAGCAATCCGTTATCAGGCTTGAGCAATTGCGACTCAACTTCCCTTCGCCGAACATATCAATTACATGCCGCAGGAGGTTGCGAGAGACCCATGACAGTCAGCACAGTGAACAGGCATTCGCACATCACGATCATCCTCCTGAGCGTCCTCGTGGGAGCGGTGCTCACGGGCCTCGTTCTGTATTACCCCCGTGCTCACAGCCCGGTTGGCGCCCAGGAAGTCACACAAGTTCCTGACTCTGTACAGGATCTTGAGGACGCGTTCGTCGCAGTGGCCGACGCAACACTGCCCGCCGTTGTCAGTATCAATGTGGAAACCAGCGGACCGACCGGCAACGTGGACGAGTTCGAGGAGTTCTTCAAGGACAACCCGTTCTTCGAGCCCTTCTTCAGGGACCGCGAGGAGGGCAGAGAAGGGGGGAAGACCCCTAAGCGTCCACGTCGGCAGCCCCGGGGCATGAGCATGGGCAGCGGCTGGATCTACAGCGAAGACGGTTATATTGTGACCAATTCTCATGTAGTCCGGGACGCCGTGAAGATCACGGTCAAACTGCATGACAAGGACAACGAAGACAAGGAGTACCCGGCCGAGCTGGTGGGGAATGACCCGAAGACCGAGTTGGCGGTGATCAAGGTCGACGCCGGTCGCAAGCTCCCAACGGTGAAGCTTGGGAAATCTGCCGACCTCAAGGTGGGTCAGTGGGTCATGGCGGTCGGTGCCCCCTTCAGTCTCGAGCAGACAGCCACAGTGGGGATTGTCAGCGCCAAGGGCCGCTTCCTGCCCGGCCAGGATCCCCGCTACATGCGCATCGGTGACATCATCCAGACCGACGCGGCCATCAACCCCGGCAATAGCGGCGGGCCGCTGGTCAACATGCGGGGCGAGGTAATCGGCATCAATGTGGCCATCGTCTCCAACGGCTTCGCGGCGCCCGGCAATGTGGGCATCGGCTTCGCAATTCCGGCCGACACCGCTGCCCGGGTCATCCCGGCGCTGATCAAGGACAAGAAGGTCGCGCGCGGCTGGCTGGGTATCAGCATCTCCGAGCTTGATGAGAACGCCCAGGATTTCTTTGGTGTGCCGGACGGCGGCGTACTGGTTGAGGACGTGAACCCGGGCGGACCCGCTGCGAAGAGCGACCTCAAGATCCGGGACGTCATTGTTGCCGTCAATGGCCAGAGAGTTCGGAGCACCTGGGAGCTTCAGAAGACCATCTCCGACACGCCACCGGGCGAGAAGGTGGTCCTGGATGTGATCCGGGAGAAGCGGCCCGCGCAGGTGGAAGTCGTGCTGGGAGAGATGCCGGCCAAGTACACGGGTCTCGAGACATCGGGCGAGACCCCGGCGGAGGTTACCCCCGAGGTGTCCGCCCTGGGAATCGTCGTCGAGCCTCTGACCAACGAGGCCATTGAGGCGCTCCAGTGCCCGGCGAAGTCCGGGGTGGTGGTGGCTGACGTTGACCCCGAGGGTCCCGCGCTTGGCCGCCTGGAGAAGGGCGACATCATCACGGCGATCAACAACACGAAAGTCGACAATCCCGAAGAGTACCGGAAGGCGCTGGAGGAGGCCAAGGGGAGCGGGAAGAAATACGTCATGGTCTTCATCGAGCGTCGGGTGGATGACGAATGGACCCGCAGGTCTGTTAGCGTCGAACCCGAATGGTAGTATCTCGGACCCCTCTCCTGGGTATGAGGGCCCGGCCTGGCGATGATGGCCGGGCCCTTCCTTGTTCGTATGCCGGGCATGTTCATGATCTCGGAGGTGGAAGTCCTCTACGGTATCGGAGACCGTAACCGTTAAGCGAAGGCAAGGGCGTCGCCGCGAGGCGGGGTCTGAAAGAAGCCTTAGCCACAGCCAC
>JABUFB010000004.1 GCA_013314775.1 Armatimonadota bacterium
AGGCACAGCCGTCACCCCGAAGGCAGACCACCCGTGGAAGAAACCCTACAAAGGAGACTCCCGACCCCAACGGCAGTAGGACATTTCTACTTTGCACAAAACCGGACATTTCTACTTTGCGTTGACAGGTGGAAGCTCGGGGCTCTGATAGATGACGCGCAGATGCCTCCAGACGGCCCATATTGTCTTGTGGTCTTTGGGTGTCCGGGTTCGCATGCGTGGGCCCCGACGACATGCGCGACTCATGCGCTGGGGCCCGCCCGAAGCCGACGGCGTTTCGGGTCACCCATCGCCCCGGGTGTGAGTGGACTGCGGGGAGACTTTGCAGGCCTGCACCCTCACATCGTCTCGAACTTTTCCCGCGCGATGATATATGCCTGTCGCTCCGGGTCCTGGCGTGTGAAATAGTCGCAGTATCCGGCCACCCTCACCACGAGATGCCGGAAACGATCGGGGTCTTCCACGGCCGCCTCCAGCGTTGCGGCGTCCACTGCCGACAATTGCAGCTGGATACCGCCCATGCGGAAGTACGTGCGCACCAGGGACTTCAGGGCGGCCATGCCCTCGGGCGACTTGAGCAGCTGCGGCTGGAACTCCAGCAGCAGGGACCCGCCATTGGCCAGCCGAGAAGTGTCGATCTTGGCGGCGGAACGGATGGCAGCGGTTGGCCCAGCAAGGCCCTGCCCCATCATGGGGTCCATGGAGTGGGACATCATGTCACCGTGATGACGTCCATCTGCCGACGCGGCCACATGCCGGGCATGTCCCACGTGGTTCCAGAAGCTCCACAGGCCAAGGATGAAGGGCCCGCCGCGGATGTTGCGGTACTGCTCGATCTCCGCCTCAAGTTCCCGCACCATGCGCACCGCCAGGGCATCCACGGCGTCGATGTCGTTGCCATAGTGGGGCGTCTCGCGCACAATCTCGGCCCGCAGGTCTTCGTGGCCCGCCCAGTTGGCCCGCAGGATTTCCACCAGTTCGGGCAGTGTGAGACGCTGTTCTTCGTAGACAAACTTCCGGATAGCGGCCAGCGAGTCCGCGCACGTGCCGAGGCCGAATGCCTGAAACCCGCTCATATTGTACAACGCGCCGCCTTCGGTGAAGTCCATGCCCTTCTCGACGCAGCCCTGAATCAACGCGGACAGGAACGGGCGTGGGGTAAGCTCGCGCTTCACGATCTCCCCTCGGTTCGCGGTGATCACTGCCTGCCGCACACCCTCGCGCATCTGGGCCGAGAATGCGTCCCACAGGTCCTCGAAGGATGCGAAGGTGGCAGGGTCGCCGGTCTCGATTCCCGCCTGGGCGCCGCTGTCCAGCTTCCGGCCATTGCCAAGGGCGCGTTCCAGCCAGTCCTGGAAGCACACGTATCCCGGCCACGAGGCCGAGCGGAAGTATCCCATGCCGCAGATGGTGGGCTCGTGGCAGCCGATGAGCCCGTATTGCCGGGCGTGCTCCACGGGAATGCCTTTGCTCACGATGGCTGGCACCATCATCTCATCATTGTAGATCTGGGGCATGTACCGGCCATCCCGCATGAGCGCCAGGACGGACTCCAGGAACTCGTCGGACATCTGCGCCGAGTACCTGAATGCCACCGAGGGCCCGACGTTCATCAGCTCCCGCGTGGCATCGCGGATCAATTCGGTCACTGCATTGACGCCATCTCTGCCGTCCGGTGTCTGCCCGGCGCAGGTGACGGTCTGGACATGCCCCAGTCCCCCGCGCACGTTTTCATAGATCTTGATCCACAGGCACTGCATGGTCTCCAGCGCCTGTTCGCGGGTGAGCCGCCCGGTCTCAATGTCCGCCTGATAGAACGGCAGGAGGTACTGGTCCATCTGGCCGAAACTGAAGGCTACGTTCTCACATTCCAGGTAGACGCCAAGGTGAGTGAGCCAGAGGGACTGCACGGCTTCGTGGAAAGTCTCGGCGGGGAGCGCGGGGACCTTGTGGCAGATGCGGGCCAGTTCGGCGCACTCAGAGCAGCTTGCTTCTGCTGCCATGGTTTCGAGTTGCTCGGCATAGCGCTCCGCAAGGCGCATGACAGCCCTGCAAGACACCACCATGGCCCGAAGCGTGTCAATGCGCGGCAGGTGCTCGGGGATGGCCTCGTCCAGCTCGCTCAGTGCGCGCCGGCAATCGTCGACGATCGCCAGCAGCCCGCGACTGAGTACCGCCCCGTAGTCGGCGATCATGTACCCGGGTTCCGCTGATCCGCGCGCAATCGCCTCTTCATGCTCGGGGTATCCGGAGACCGTCCGGCAGCCCACGATCAGTTCGCCCGGTGCGATATGAACCGGTGCCTGCTCGCAGACCGCCGCCAGCGCGTGGGCGATCTGGAGCTTGCGAGGCATTGCGCGGTGCTGCTCGAAAACCGCGCGCACCGTGGCTCCGCGGTCCTCGCAAGGCCCGAACTCCCCCGCCCAGGCACGGTCGCGCAGGGCCGCTACGCGCGCTGTGACGGCACTGGACGGCACGGCGGTGTCAGCGGTCAGCATGGCGGCTTTCCTCTCGCGGACGGTGGTTCGGTCAGTCGAGTGCCCTGTGCCCATGCTTTCACACCCATCTCGGAAGCTGCAGGGGCGATACCGGCAGCACCGCCACCTTCGCTTTCGGGAACCGGGGCAACATGGCGTCAATCAGGGTCTCCCAGTCGCTGTGACCGAACCAAGAGCGGTCCTGGGGGATGAAACCGTCGCCGTATTGCGGGCTGTACATGAACACATCTGCACCGGCCAGCAGTTGAGACGTTAGCGCCGGCGCAGTCTGCGGGGGTCTTCTCCTGTAAGGTCCCGCCGGGCCGTCGTAGAGGCCGTGGTACGTGCTGGGGTCGGCGAAATCATTGATCAGCAGCACCGGGCAGCCGAAATGCTTCGCGGGCATGAGTCCTTTGGACCACTGGGTGCCATCGGCATCCAGGGGGTAGGCGTTGGCGATGACCAGATCGTGCGTCACCCGCGGGACCGGAGTGTCGCCCACTTTGCGGGCGATGGCGATGGCGCGCTGGTGGGACTTCCTGGGGGTGCCCGCACCAAGCCCGCACAGTTCCTTATCCGAGTTCATCACCGCGCAGAGAGAGAAGTCCAGCCCGAAGAGGTCCGCAGCCTCCTCAATGTCCCGCCGGGCAGGGCAGGCAGTGGGCGAAGTGGCTCTTGGCGTCCCCTTGACCCGCCCGTGGTGATAGTGCAGCGTGGACACGTGGCAGATTCCCGGCAGGACCATCTTCGCACCGCCGCCCCAGGCTACGAAGGGATGGGGATAGACGCACGAGATGGACACGGAGAAGTCTGCATCCGCGGCGTCTTGGTTGGCCAGCACCGGTGTGCCCGCCGAGGTCAGCCCGAGATACCTCACCCGCGGACTGTAAGCGTCGTGGGAGATGGCCTGCGCTACACGTTCCAGAGCCGATCCCAGGCGCTTGCGTACTTCGGCCCGGGTCATCACCCGGTGGGCTCCATTGCCCAGAACGATGGTTATCTGGTCGCGCTTGAGACCCGCAGATTCCAGGCGGTCGATCACTGCATTGCACAGGGTCTCGGCGGGAGTGGGCCGCCGAAAGTCGTCTACGAGGAGCACTGCGCTCCGGGCCCCTCGTGCGGCCTCGGCAATAGGAGGCGATCCGGCGGGGTTGTCCAGAGCTCTGCAGACTTCATCGTCGGTCATCGCCCGGCGGTCTCGGGGCGAGTAGACCGTTGCATCCCAGCCTGCCGGTAGCGGGAACTCTTCCACGCGGTCCTGGCGCGCGGCGCCCACACGCAAGCGGATGGTCTGTCCGATGGTCATCTGTGATCTCCCTGGTGCTGCGACCTGATCCGCTGCCCTATGCCTTGATGCTGCCCTATGCCTTGATGCCGTCCCGGTAGATGCCGGGACTGGATCCTTCGATCACGGTCGCCCCCACCGCCTTCGCATAGAAGTCCACCGGTCCTGCGCCGCCGATGATGGCATAACCGTATCCCATGGCGCGGAGCGCATGCAGACACGCCAGCAGGAGCGCCTTCCCGATGCCTCGCTTCCGGTCGCTCTCCTGCACACCGGTGGGGCCGAAGTAATTCGGCGCGGTGGCCTCGTAGCAGCCGAAACCGCAAAGCCTGCCTCGGTCCAGGGCGATGAAACACGAAACTGGCTGCCGGGCGAAGCTGCAGGCGCACTCGTCGGCCCACCCCTGCCCGAAGTGCTCACGCACCCAGCTAGTGACCTGGCTGATTTCGTAGGGCATGGCATGTCGGATCACAACGCCCTGTTCGCGCATGGCAGCCAGACTGGGTTCGAGGTCAGGCAGTTCGTACAGCTTCACCAGCATGTCGGGCATCGGCAATCGTCCTTTCGGATCGGATCGTCAGGGTTTCGCCGGCGAGCTTGTTTTTCCCTGCGGCCGATGGCGCCGGGCAGGCCCGGCCTGTGCGCGTCCGCTGCAGACACTCGCGCGAGCCGACGTCCCGTTCGAGTAGCGGCTACTCCTTGCGACCTTTCAGGATGTACCGAACCAGGGCCAGCACAAACAGTGCAGCTACGACGGCCAGGATCGCCGGGGTCACCACGTCAAGCGGCGCGCCACTGTCCTCCTCGCCCGCCCCGAGCCCCTCAGGACCGCCCGAAGGTTCCGCCGCTTCGGTTGGTTCGGCAACCTTGCATGGGCCCGCCTGGTACCAGAACGCGACCGACTTGTAGGTAATTCCCGGCACGGAATTGCGGCTGCCGTGCTGCATATCCACTCGGATCCCCTTGGTGAATGCGATGCGGTCGGGAATCAGGTACCGGTAAGCGGACATCTGCGGAGGCGGGCCCTCGTCGAGATGGGTCAGCCCGTGGAAGGGCCGCGACTGCACCCCGGCGCTGAAGTACCACGCGCCATTGAAAAAGTCCTCAGTGCCGGTGCCCTCCCAGGAGGGCTTCTCCTCGCCGTCCACGTATATCTGTTCATTCCCCTCGAGAAACGCGAACTTTCGATGGTGGGTAGCGCCGCCGGCGAAGGTGCAGCCCACGAAGACGCCCTCGCCTGACACGTCCGCCAAGGGGATGGGCTTACCCTTCTCGGAAATCACCTCCCGGTACTCAGCGCAGAATGTGTAGGGAACCTCCTTCGTCGCGGTCCCTCGCACAAGGGTGATCGGCAGGCTGTCAGCGCCATCGCCCCCGAAGCTATCCAGTTGGAGGTCAAGACCCGTGCCGATGGGGATCGGCAGGCGGAACACCAGCTTGTTCCTGGCGATCGCGGTGATGGGCCCGGCATATTCGTCCATGCCCCAGAAAGAACAGAAAAGCGCGGGCACCGGTACGTCCACGCAGGCGTCCTTCGAGCCCGCAGGACGGATGACGAGCCGGGTGTGATACAGCTTCTCGAAGTCGAGTTCGCCCGCATCGATGATCATCGCTTGCACGAAGGCCTTGCTGTCTCCGGACAGGCTCACGGGGGCCTTGCGGGTCACGGTGATGGTCTCGCTCTTGGCCGCCCGTGCCGATCCTTCGACCACTACGTCGGGCGATCCTGCGAAGGGGTTCGAGGTGTACAGGCGCAGGCGCTGACGAACCTGTTCCAGCTCCGCATCGGTGAGCGCGCCTTCGTGCCCCGCGGAATAAGCCACCTGCAAGTAGAACTTGTTGGGCTCGGTGGCCTCGGGGGTGCCGCCGCCGGGTTTGCGCAGGTCGGTGGCGATGAACTCGGCGCTCACGCTCACTTTCACCGGAATGTACGACCAGTACGCCTGCCCGTCCATGGCGCGCAGCGGATCATTCGCGGCCTGTCCCGCAGGCAGGGCTGCCTTGACCCAGACGGGCTGCTCCTTGCCGTCCAGCTTGACCACCAGTTTCGTCTGGTCGGTGAACTGCGAGGTGGACCAGATGCGGTGGATCAGGCACGGGCCTTTCACGGTGAGGATCGACACGCTCTCGCCGGGCTTCAGAGGCTTGTAGTCCTGGCCTTCGCCGTCGCCCGCGGTGGTCCCCACCATTTTCACAGGGGAAGTGGGGAAGAGCAGGTCTTCGGGCTGCAGGATCGCATGCAGTCCCGGCGGAGCGGCGAATGAGAGTGAGACGGTTGCGAGTGCGACGAGGATCAGGGCTTGCCGGAACACTGGCGAAGACCTCCCGTGGTATGTGTGAGAGGGGGATCACATGATGTTTCCCGGGAAGGAGGGGGGCGCATCGGAGGCGAACCCCGGCTCCGAGTGCAGCTGGGCGAGCGGACTCCCGCCGCACATTCTTCCCGGAGGATCCCGATGACTCAACGCAAGATCGTCCTCATTGGTGCCGGCAGCGCCTCCTTCACGGTGGGCCTCGTAGCCGACCTGCTCGCATCGCAGATCGAAGCCGAGTGGACCGTGGGCCTGGTCGACATCAACGAAGAAGCCCTCGCGGTGGCGGAGGGCCTCGTTCGCAGGATGGTACAGAAGACCGGGCGCGCGGTCAAGGTCGAGGCCTCCACGGACCGCTGCGACGTGCTCCCGGGCGCAGACACTATCGTCAGCACAATCGCCGTGGGCGGAAGGGAGGGCTGGGAAGCGGACGTGGTGGTGCCGCAGAAGCACGGGATCTTCCAGCCCGTGGGAGATACGGTGGGGGCAGGTGGCATCTCCCGCGCTCTGCGCCAGATCCCGGCCATGCTGGACATTGCCCGGGACGTGTACCGGCTTTGCCCGGATGCCGTGTTTTTCAACTACGCCAACCCTATGGCCGCGATCTGCCGGGCCATCAACAAGCACACGGATGCCGGCGTCATCGGCTTGTGCCACGGCGTGCAAGGCACACTGCGCTACTTGTGCGGGCTGATCGATGTGCCGTACCCGGAAGTGCGATCGCTGTACGTCGGCATGAACCACCTGACTTGGATAACCCACTTCACCCGCGATGGGGAGGACCTCTGGCCGCTGGTCCGCGAGAAAAGGGCTTCCGTCTCACCCGACGACAATCCCTTCTCGTGGGAGCTGTTCGACTCCTACGGCGCCTTCCCGGCGGTTCTCGATAGGCATGTCACCGAGTTCTTCTCGGAGCGGTTCGCCGGCGGCGAGTATTACGGCAAGAGGCTGGGCGTGGATGTCATGGACATCCTGGGCGTAATCCGCGGTGGCCACGAGCGCTGGCAGAAGATGATCCGGCAGTCAAAGGGGGAGGAGGAGCTCGATCCGGGGTTGTTCAACCGCACCGCCGGAGAACACGAGGCGCTGATCCCGATCCTGGAGTCGATGCACTTCGACCGGCAGGAGATCTTCCCGATGAACGTGCCCAACCGCACCGAGGCCGGCATTCCCTGGGGATTCGTGCTGGAGATGCCGGTGGTCGCAGCAAAGGCCGGCTGCCTGCCCGTGGGGATGCCGCTGCTTGAGCCGGGGATTCTCGCCTGGGTGACGGAAGCGCTCTACGGGGTGGAGATCACCGTGGAGGCGGCTGTGCGCGGGGACAGGGGCTTGCTGGTGCAGGCGCTCTTGTATGACCGCTGCGTGTCCGATCTCGCGGCCGCGAATGCCCTGGCGGATGATCTGCTGGCCGCTCACCGGGCGAACCTGCCGCAGTTTGAGTGATCCCATGTGCCGACCGAGACGGTCGGCCTATGCAAAATGGGATTTCAGCCGCGCAGGTCGAGCGTCCCGCTCGATAAGGTTCCTCTCTCGACACGACTGCACACAGGAGATGGCCAACATGATCCCGCGTCCTGACCTGATTGACCCGCGATCCGCCGAAGGCATCGAGGTTTTCCAGATTACCACTGAACCCGACGTGCCTTCTTCCCACATCTATATGGAGGCCCAGATATTCACGCCGGACTCCCGGCGGTTCGTCGTACACCGCTCTGCCCATGCTCACGGCAGCGACCAGCATGATCCACAGCACCGCTATCTGCTGTGTGATCTGGACAATGGCGGCGAACTAAGCCCGCTGACGGAAGAGACCGGGGCCACCGGGCCGTCGGTCTCGCCGGATGGCAGGTACCTGTACTACTTCGTGAACGAGACGGAAGTCGGCGGTGGCACGCTAACCCTCAAGCGCGTTCAACTGGACGGATCCGGGCGAGACACTCTCTTCGTGCTGGACACCCCGCTGCCGGACACAGACTACCGACCAAGCCGCATCTACCCGCTGTCCACGATCTCTTCGGACGGCAAGCGCGTGGCGATCTCCGGCTACCTCGGCGACGGCAATACGAAAGGCGCCCCCTACGGCTTGATGGTCTTCGACGTCGAGGACCCCAGTGTTCGCCTGGTGCTGCAGGGACCCTCGTGGTGCAACCTGCACCCGCAGTATAGCCGGTCGCTGGATGCCGAAGCGTCCCACGACATTCTCGTGCAGGAAAACCACGATAATGAAGCCGACGAGAAAGGGGCAATCACGCAGCTCGTGGGCGGTCTCGGAGCGGACATCCATGTGATCCGCGATGACGGCACCCACTTCCGCAACATGCCCTGGGGGCGAGACGGCAACGAGTTCTGCCAGGGCCACCAGTGCTGGCGCGGACGGACCCGCTGGGGCATCACCAGCACCGGCACGAAACAGCCGCCTGAAGCCCAGCTCATCGAGGGCTTCGAGGCCGACTACGCCGGGCACGTGGGCCTGAACACTCCCGGCGGCCTGCGCAACGACCTCAGCCGTGACTTCGACAACCCGCAGTTCTACCATTTCGCCACCGATATCCACGGGAGACGTCTCATCACCGACTGCGGTCCGCTGAACGAGAACGCCTCTGTCTGGTGCGCGGAGTTGGGCGAGCCCGGTCAGGACGCCCTGCGCAACTGGCGCTATCTCGTGACCGCTCGCTGCACCTGCCAAAAGAGTACGCACCTGCACCCGTTCCTGTCACCAGACGGCAGGCTGGGGTTCTTCAACTCTGACGAGACCGGGATTCTGCAGGCGTATATGATCCGGGGCCTTTGAGCCGGGCACAGGCGTCGTCGGCTAGAAGGGTTTCCTGCGGGGCGATAGAAGCTATCTGCGGCATTACCGCCCGCCACGATTGGAGGTACCTGTCATGTCCGCCGTAACCATCATCAGCCCCCGTGACGGCGACGTGCTCAACCGACACGACGGGACTGAGACCGCCGAGAGCATAATCATCCCCGTTCGCGGCACATGCCCGCCCGGCGCGCAGGTGACCGTGAACGGTCTGCCCGCCACCGTCTCCGGCGGCGAGTTCGCCTGCGATGTGCCCCTCAGTCGCAAGCGCAACTTCATCACCGCCTGCGCCGGAGACTCCCGCCACGAGATTCTGGTGCTTTGGAACAAGGGCAGCTTCAAACGCTACCGGTTCAGCATCGACGACAATATCCTGTGGCTGCGGGACCTGGGGCTGCATCCGGAGGATTACGCCTCGATCTTCGACCACTGGTTCCTGAGCTTCTGGCGTGACATCCACCGGGAGTACGGGACGAAGGTCCACATCAATATCTACTACCAGACCGAACTGTTCGACCTCACCCAGATGCCGGATAAGTGGAAGGACGAGTGGATCGAGAATTCGCCGTGGCTGCACCTGAGCTTCCACGCCCTGCAGAACAACCCGAACCGCATCTACCGCAACGCCACCTACACGCAGATCGCCCATGACTATGACCTGGTGTGCGGGCACATCCGGCGCTTCGCGGGAAATGAAGTGATCAGCAACACCACCACGGTGCACTGGGCAGAATGCCCGAAGCCGGCGGCATTGGCTCTGCGCGACCGAGGCATCGAGAATCTGATCGGCTTGTTCTGGGTGAAGAACGGCGTCTGCACGACGGGTTATTACCATTCGCCCGAACAGTGCGAGTACTGCCACTCCCGAGACGCTTGGCACGACCGGGATACGGGCCTGACCTTCATCTCCTGCGATCAGGTGGTGAACTCCTGGTCTGTGGAGGAGATCGGCCCGATGCTGGACGAGCGCGAGGCGTCCGCGCACACGTGCGAGATGATCGAGCTGCTCATTCACGAGCAGTATTTCTGGCACGAATCGGGGATCTACCAACCGACCATCAAGGACAAGGTGCGCACCGCGGTGGAGTGGGTGTCGCAAAGAGGGTACGAACCTGTCTTCTGGGGAGACGGATTCCTGGGAGTGCCCGAGGCCTGAATTTGCTCCGCCTCAGTCCATGGTTACCGATACGCCGCCGCGCTGGTGGACGATGTAGGCCTTCCCGCCGGCGCGGTTGATGGCCTCGGCGACTTGCTCCTGCTTACCCGGCGCGTAGGCGAACATAGCGCCGCCGCAGCCTGAACCATTGAGCTTCCCGCCCAGCGCGCCGGCCTCCATGGCGGCGTCAATGAGTTCGTCCAGCTTCGGGTGGCTGACGCCGATGCCGTCGCGCAATTGCACCTGGTGCTCGTAGAGCATCTGCCCCAGGCGCGCCTCATCCACCTGTCCCGAGCCCAGCATCGCCCGGGCCTCCTGGCAAAGATCCCGGTTGATGAAATGAGACTGCACCAGATGCCGCGTGCCTTCGGGCAGTTCGGGGAAGTACTCGGCGGCCTGATCCATCGGCGTGGTCTTCAGGTCGAACCCGGGGATCTTCTGCGTGAGGAACGCCACGCCCGCCTCGGTTGCCTGCCGCGACTCGCGAAGGGTGCAGACGGTGTTCTTCGGGATGCCCGTATCGCCCAGCACAAATCCGTCCAGCTTTGCGGGCAGCGGAAAGACATTGATGGGCTTCCTGCAGTCGATGTACAGCAGATTTCCCACCGCGGACGTGTAGTGGTCCATCATTCCGCCGGCTTCGCCGTGTTCCTCAACTTCGGCGATATACCCCAGCCACGCGATGTGCTCGGGCGAACGGTCCACCTCCCCCTCCTGGGTGGCCAGGAGAAAGGTGGTCCACGCGATGGTCAGCGCCGACGAACTGGAAGTGCCGGCGTTCATAGGAATGCGACCACGGATCTCACAGTCGTAACCGCGAGAGATGGTCAACCCGGCCTCGCGGACGACATTGGTTGCCGAGCGCAGGTAGTCGCGCTTGTGCCGGTATGGGAGCTTCCTGGAGCCATCGAACTCGTCGTAGTCGTCCTCGTCCCGGTCTGTGAGGTCAGGCTTGCGGATCGCGAAGATGCTATCCGCGCGCGGGGTAGCGGTGATCCTGACATCCAGGTCGATGGCCGTGGCGATCACCGACAGCCCAAGGAAATCCTGATGCTCGCCGAACAGACACAAACGTCCCGGAGCCGACACTTCAACAGGCATGGGCGCCGCGCAGCCTCCTGGTGGAAAAACAAGAGGGCCCGGAGATGATCCCCGGCCCTCGTGATGTTGGGAGTGTAACCATGCGAACATCCTTCGTCAAGTCAGGATGGCTATCTCCTTGAGCTTTTCTTGAGCATGTGTTAGCATGAATGTCACCGGTTGTGGGCACAAACCGGGAACACGGGCGGCTCAGGCCGCCCAACCACGGACAGGATGGTGGAGGCAGTGAAGGCGATACTCGAGGAACTGCTGAATGTGCCGGGCGTTCAGACAGCCGTGGTAATCGGCTGGGATGGTTTCACAATCGACTCGGTCTCAGCGGATGAGGTGGACGTGGAGGCCGTAGGGGCGGTCATCTCCAGCGGGATCGGCTCTGGGCAGATCATGGGGAGCGAACTCGGGTTGGGCGAACTGGCCCAGGCGATGTTCGAATACGACAAGGGCCTCATCATCTTCAGCGGCATTGGTGACCGGGCAATCTTGGCGGTTGTCGCCGAGCCCGAGGGCAATCTGGGCTTCATCCGCTACCAGGTGCGAAAGCAGGTTCCGCGGCTGCTGGAGACCTTGTAGGCCGGCACGCGCCCCTTCAGATGAGAGCGCGCTTCGGAGTGCTGCACGTTCCGATGGCACGGGCAGCACTCCGTGTCTGCTTGCTCGCCCGCGGTCAGTAGACGTCCTCGACTTCGGCCCCTGTGTTTCGCGTGACCTTCCCGATCCAGGTCCCATATCCCCGCGCAATGGCCTGCGGGTATTCCTTCGGAGGCATATCGCGCTTGCCGAAGACGACGTACATCGTGTCTCCGATCGCCGCGATGTCAGGGCTGAGGTTGTGCTTCATGTCGGCCATGTACGGTAATGCCGCAACCGTCGCCTCCTGCCCCCTGCCCAAGCGCGTTCCAGGCTTGAGCCGGCCGAGATCGATGTCGAAATAGACCCCACCAGCGGCCGGGTAGTCGGCGTCGGACTGGAACACGAAGTAGAAGCGGTCATATAACTGCACGCCACGGCCGCGGATATTGGTTCCGAGCTTGCGGACCATGCGTACGTCGAAAAAGCGCCGGCCATCGAACTGTGCGAACCACAAGGCCTCGCCGGCGTACTCAGGCTCCCCCTCCACCAGCCCCGAGAAGAGCAGAACAAGGCTGCCTCCATACGTCCCGATACTGACACTACGCGGGTTGCGCACCGGACAGTTCGTCCATGCCACGGGATCGGAAAAGGCACCGCGCCAGGGCTCATAGGCGGCTAGCATGATCATCCCCTCCGGCTCCCCGTCCGGGCTGGTCCAGGTCTCCAGCCAGGCTGCCCAGAGCTTATCCAGGTAGGGCGCGAGAGAACCGTGGCTTGTGCTCGCACCTGGGTGTTCCGGGACGATCTCCATGAGGGGGCTGACGAGCTCCGCGGCTTGGTCTGCGGCGGAGGTGCCGGGTTCAGCTGCGAGGTCGTAGTAAACCATTCTCTGGCGCGCAGACGACGGGCCTGGGCCGGTTACGTTAGGCTTCAGCACATGCCATGTCACCCAGAGCCGGTCCTGGAACACGCACATGTCGGGAGCCTGTGGACACAGGGGCTCCTCATCCACCGCCGGGGTGACCTCCTGGGTCCAGTCCACGGTCAGGCTCTCCGGGTCTACCCGCGACAGGTGAAGCGCACACTCCTGGGCCTCCATCACATAGAGTTTGCCTCGATAGGCCTCAAGGCACGGCTCTGTAATGGCGCGGCGGAATGTGCCAAGCGGTTTCGGTGTCAAGAATTGCAGGCCTGCGAAGCTGCGCGGCGCGGTGGATGAAGTCGTCACCGTGATCGAGGGGGACTCGAAAGCCGGGCCCTTGCCCCTGGGCCACGCGCGCACCTTGATCTCATAACGCTTCTCCGGTTTCAGCCCGTGGATGCTGTAGCCGAGAGTGTACACATTCTGAATGGTCTGGAGCTTCCGGGCCCGCCGCCAGAGTCGGGGGATCTCGCCAAACAGCACGTCATGGCGCACCGAGGTCGAATCCCATTCCAGCGCGATCCACGTGGGCCCCTGACGCGGGGAGCGCAGATCAAAGACCTGGGCGGGGATATCTAGAGGCGCTTCCTGAGCCAAAGCGAAGGGCCCGAAAGAGATCACCAGCAGAATCAGGCAAGAGACAAGACGCACGCGCATGCCTCCAGCGAAGGTAGGCGAGTCGAAGACGACAACTGAACCCTTCGCCGCCTCCGGGCGACGTTCCTCCGCGCACAGATGCCCCGTCCAGCGGTGCGGTGTATCAGGCTCCTTGACGCTCAGCGCGCAATCCTGTACCGTTCCCGTCCGGTGATGACCTCTTGTCCGCAGCGGAGACGCAGGCCCTGACTACAGCCCCGCAGATGCGCAGCGCTCCGGCAATCACAGGCCGCGCGATTGCCGCCGGTCTCGCCTCCATCACCGGCGTCATCTTCCTGATCCACTGGGCCGAACTGGTCCTCGGCGGCGCCCGGGGTCACACGGCAATGGCCAATACCAGCATCCCGGTCGGGGCCTTCACCGCGCTCATCGTCATTCTTGTTTTCAATGGCGCTCTTGGGCGCATTCGCAGGCGCTGGCAACTGAACGAGTCCGAACTCATCGTCATTTACACCATGACGGCGGTCGCCACGGGCCTGGCTTCTTCGGGCGCGATCCACTTCATGGTTCCCGCTCTCGCCGCCCCGTATTATTTCGCCTCAGATGAGAACAAGTGGGAGAGCCTGTTCCACCAGTACATCCCCGAGTGGATCGGCCCCACCAATCTGCGCCTTCTGGAGCGCTTCTTCGAGGGAGGCGACACGGTTCCGGTGGGCATCTGGCTGGGCCCCTCGGTGGTCTGGTGCTTGTTCATTTTCCTGTATGCCCTGTGCAGCCTGTCTATCGCGGCCCTCGTGCGCCGGCAGTGGGTGGAGAGCGAGCGCCTCACTTTCCCGACCGTCTACGTTCCGCTGAATATCACCGCCGCCGACGGCTCTTTCTGGCGCAACCGTCTGGCGTGGATCGGCATCGCTATCCCTTTCCTCATCGGCACGCTGAACACCCTGAATCTCAATTTTCCCACCATCCCCAAACTGGAAGTGCGCAACATCGACGTCTCCAGCACCTTCAAGGACCCGCCGTGGAACGCCATGGGCGGGCTGCAGTTGTCCCTTTATCCTTTCGTGATCGGCATCGCCTTCCTTCTTTCCAGCGAAGTGACGTTCTCATCCTGGTTCTTCTTCCTGGCCACGAAAGCCGAGCGAGTTATGGGTGCGATCTTCGGCCTTTCTGACTGGGGCACAGGCGCGCTCACCAAGTTCCCCTTCGAAGAGCACCAGGGCGCCGGGGCTTTCATTGCCATCAGCGCCCTCGCCCTGTGGATTGGCCGCAAGCAACTGACCCAGACTTTCGCTGCGGCTCTCGGACTCACGGAAGCAAAGCCGGAATGGCATATCGGCCCGCGCTGGGCTGTCTGGTGCCTGATGGCCAGTTTTGCGGGGATGATCGCCTTCTGCCGCGCCGCCGGGATGAGCTTCATCATGCCCGCCCTGCTTCTGGTACTGTCCCTCGTCTACCTCGTGGCTGCCACCCGGATCCGCGCCGAGACCGGCAATGCCTGGCTCTTCGGCCCGCGCATCGACCCGCAGACAATCCTGGTCACTTCGCTGGGGTCGCGGAATATTGCCCCGAGTGATCTGACCATCATGGCGTATCTGTCCAACTTCGCCAGCTTCGATATGCGCTGCGTGTCCATGCCCCACCAGCTTGACGCCTACAAGATGGCCGAAGTGCGGGAGATTCCCCGAGGTGGACTGACCGGGGCGCTTGCCGCGGGGCTGGCGTTCGGAATCCCCGTGGCTTTCTGGGGAGCGCTGGCCGTCTGGCACAACGTGGGGGCTCTTGCAAAGGGGAACACGTGGCGAACGCTCATGGGCAAGTCAGTCTTTGATCGCCTTCAGGGATACCTGCAGGCCCCGCAGCCGCCCGACTTGCTTGGCCTCGTTTTCGTGGGCGTGGGCGCGCTCATCACCGTGGCCCTCTTCGTCCTGCGCACCCAGTTCGTCGCATGGCCCTTGCATCCCGTGGGTTACGCCATCGCCGGCACTCAGAGCATGCGCAGCCAGTGGTTCCCGTTCCTCATCGCCTGGTCAGTGAAAACGGTGATCCTGCGTTACGGCGGCCCGCGCATGTACCGGCAAGCATTGCCCTTCTTCTTTGGCCTTGTGGTCGGCGACTTCCTCAATGGCGGCTTCTACACACTTATCGCCTGCTTCATCAGCAAGATGAACGTCTACCCGGTGAACTGGTAGGCACAATCCCGGAGGCTTCCCATGACCGAACGCGAGCGCTATCTCGCCACTTTCAGTTTCCAGCCCGTGGACAAGCCCTTCGTTCGAGCCGTCGGCGGCTGGCTGGAGACCGGCCAGCGCTGGCAGGCCGAAGGCTGGGACGGTACCGCACTCCACGAGATCTTCGGCACCGATATCGTTCTGGGCACCGGCGTCTACTACGGCCCCGTGCCGCGGTTCGAGAACGAGGTTCTGGAGGAGACCGAGACCACCCGGGTCTACATCAACCACGAAGGCATCATCATGCGGGAGTTCAAAGACTTCCACGGCAACTCCTCGATGCCCCAGTTCGTTCGCTTCCCTGTGGAGTCCGAAGAGGATTTCGAGAAGATCTGCGCCGAACGCCTCCAACTGGTTTTCGACCAGCGCGCGCCCGGCAACTGGCCGGAGCTGGTCGCTTCTTTCCGCGACCGAGACAAGCCCCTGATGAACTTCGCTGATCGCTGGGGCGGGTTTTTCGGCCCCTTGCGCAATCTCATGGGTGTGGAGAACCTGTGCATCGCCTTCTACGACAATCCAAAGCTCATCGAGCGCATGATGGATCAGCGGGTGGAGGCGATCATCGAGATCACCGGCAGGGTGCTGGACGAGGTGGAGATTGACACCTTCGGCTTCTGGGAAGACATGGGCTTCAAGACTGCGTCGCTCCTGAGCCCCGCTATGGTCCGCAAATACATGGTGCCCCGGTATGCCCGGGTCACCGAATGGCTGCGCTCCCGGGGGGTCAAACACGTTGGCGTGGACAGCGACGGGGACGTGAGCGAATTGATTCCTCTGTGGCTGGAAGCAGGGCTGGATCTGGTCTGGCCCATGGAAGTGGCGGCGGGCATGGATGTGGTGGCCCTGCGCCGCGAGTACGGCCGGGACCTGAACATGATCGGCGGCATCGACAAGCGCGTGCTGGCTGTCGGCGGCCAGACCATGCGTGATGAGGTCGACCGAATCATGCCGGTGGTCGAGAGCGGCGGCTACATCCCCGAGATCGACCACTCCGCCCCGCCGGACATCTCCTGGCCGAACATGTGCGAGTACATGGAATACCTGATGATGAGACTGGGGAGAGGGTAGAAGTGGGGCGACGTCCTCGCCCCACCACCTGATGTCGCTGCGCCCGAATGGGGCGGCGCAGACCAAGCGCCACAAAGCGGAAGACGGTTCTCTTGCTTTGGCCGCCGTGGAACCACCTATTCCGGGGGGAAACGCCCCTCGACGAACTCTTGGTTTTTTTCGGCCTGCCACTCGGCCGCTCCGATGCGCAACAGGCTTCCTTTGCACAGAGCGACGTGCAGCACCTGTCCCGACGCGTCCAGCCGCACAAGGGCCAGCTCGGCATCCGTAGCGATGTCCAGGTCCGGAATCAGGACCTGCTCGCCGGGCTTCCATGCCGGCGTGGGTCCAAGCGGATCCTCCACATCCAGCGCGATCACCACGTCGCGCACACCCGTCACGCTCACCAGTTCAAGCGCCAGGTGGTTCTCACCCAGAACCTGCCCACCGGCATCGGTCAACCTGAGCCTCCGGATCGATTCCAGTTGCGGTCGTCCCCCGTGGGGTTCGATGACCGAAATGAAAGTCGACGCAAGCGGCCCGTTACCCTTGTCAGTGCGACGGATCATCACCCGCGGAACCCACGTCTGGTCATTCGTATCATATCCGCCAACAGTCACCCACGCCTCTCCCACCGCCGCCAGCGCGCCGGGGGTCAGGTCCGTGTACCGCAACCCCACCTGCTGCCCGTCCGGCAGCAGGCCGTAGCGATCCTCGACCTGCCAGTCTACATGCCAGCCTGGTTGCGGCGACGGGTCAGCCACCATCTTGCGCACCTGCGCTCCTCCGCCGTACTCCACCGGATCGCGCAAGTCAAGCCCGGTAGAACTCACTGTGCCAAAATGGCTGCCCATGAACTTCGCATGGTCCTTCCCGCCCACCACGCGGAACACATCGAGCACGTAGAAACTCTCGGGAGAGATGTCGATGCTGGCCACCGTGCGCTCATACTGCTGTCCACCGATCATCTCCGGGCAACTCGCGCGGATCGCGCCCAGGACTTCACCGTCCGCCCAGAGAGTAGTGCGGCCACCGGCCTCCGCCTGGTTGGCTCCATCGACGACAACCGTGTTGTGGGCTGCAGTCAACCTGTACCAGGTGGCGCGCGGTGAACCCCACCCGCCGAATTGCACGGGCGGGTACCCGAAATCGGGCATGAGATCCAGCCCGCGCGCGAACAGCCCCAGGTTCATGCCGTCCAGATGCCCGTGCCCGCCGCCCGAGTCGTAGTCCAGCCAGACCGCGCGGGAATCCGGCCCGCTCCCCGACTTGAGCAATGCAATGCGCCACTGCTGCTTGTTCACGCTCTCCTGCCGCGGGATGCCGCCCTCGCGGGCGATCACCTCGCGCACCTGCTCCTGGATCCGGTCCGGGTTCTCCGCGAACAGGTCGTGGGGCAGGCCCTCCACCGTGTTGTCATTGGCGATGTGCAAGGCCTGCACGAAGGCTGTGTCTCCGGTCATCTCATACAGCCGCCACATGAAGGTAAACATGGAAGGGGCCAGTGGCGGCGGCTTGTGGCTGTAGCCAATTTCATGCCCCGGGCGCTGGAAGACGACACCTTGGTACTGATCGATGCGCCGGGCGAACCAGCCGCTGTCACCCGAAAGCGGGTAGTAGTCCGCGAAGCACCACGTGTCGATGTGGAAACGATACAAGTCGTGCAGACGGGGCTGCCTCTGGAGAATGTCGGCCAGGAACCCGGGCGAAGCCTGCTCCCAGCCTGCCAGGAACAGGGCTATGCTTTGCGGCCCGAAGGCCGAGTAGTTCGCAAGGCCTTTCTCTCCCGTCACTCCGTCCACCGCAGTCGCGTTCTGCAAGAATCCGGCGATGATCCCCATTACCTGCTCGCGATTCTCCGGCCACCCCAGGACCGCGTGGATCGTCGCCAGTGCGATGGGCGTCCTCGGGTAGTTTGACGCGATCTTATGCGCGTTCTTGACGGTGTCGTTGAGAATGCGCTCTTCGATGTTCCGCCGGATCTCGGCGCAGGACGCCTTCGGGTTCTCCAGCCCGTACTGCTTCGCCTTGCCCGAGAGAAACTCAACCAGCCCCGGGTCATCCGCGATGCCTTCCACCACCTGGTCATACCCAAGCGCCAGTTCCCGGGCCTCCTCGCAGGCATCGTGCCAGACCGACACATACCCGTTGCTCCCCAGTGCGCGCTCGTAGACCAGCGCCTGGGTCTTGAAGTCAAAGGTCGGATACAGGTCCGCCACGCGATCCAGGAGTACCGCGGCCTTGTGGGCGTAGCGCTGGTCTCCCGTGACCGTGTACGCGTCCGCGAGAGCTCGGATACCCCCCAGGATGCCCTGCTTCCACTGGCCGTAGATCAGGTATGCTCCGATGAACCGCCAGCGCTTGTCGCCTTCTACATACCCTTCGCCATCATCGACGCCGAACCGGTGCAGGGGGTCGTTGGGGTCCGGGTGCTCCTGGTTGAACAACAGTGATCGGTCGGCACGTTTCGGGTCGAAGACACCCTTCTCGTCGAGCCCCGACCGATAGAATGCACTAAAGTCGTTTGTTGGAAACAGCATCTTGCAGTGGGGGCAGCGCACCTTCCACGGGCGCTCCAGCGGGTCCATCTCCCAGTTGTACATGGGTACGCCCTCTTTGCAGGCGGGGCAGTAACCATCGGACCAGACCATCCATGACCGTGTGATGGTGCTGCCGAACATGAGGTCCCACAGGTCTTCGTCGCTCATCTCAACCCACGGACGGGCGCGCTCGACAAGTCCATCACGAATCTCCGCCGCCCACGGGAACCGCGCCACATTGGCTCGCGCGCGGTTGGCCAGCCACGAGGGCATGAAGACGCTGGCCTTGCGGTCGGCCAGACCGGGTGCGGTGGAGACAAGCATCACCAGGGTGACCAGTATGAGTACGGCGCGGGCTGTGTCCATGCGAAAGTGCCTCCAGTCAGACAGGGGGTGTCGCTTGCGAGTTTGCTTTAGGAACTCGCCCCTCAGGCGAGTCCGGCCGATGCGCAGCCCTATTGCCTGCGGCCATAGATGGCATCATTTCGTGGGCTATCCTCACGCCCTTTGCGGCCTGGGGCGCTATTATTCGCTGTCTTTGGCAGACTTCCTGCTGTTGCTTGGAGAAAAGCGTGTTCTGGAAGTGCCGCGTGAAGTCCGGAATGGAAAAGAACACAAGTCGGACCGAGGCGATGCTGTTGGCACTCGGGGCGACCGAGGACGGTACGCCCGGCAGACACTATCGGGGGTGCTGCATCGTAGGGACCTGAGGCGAAGGACGCGGCAATCAGGGACGGCGCACGCAAAACGGCCCCGCTTCGCGCGGGGCCGTCTGGTGTCGGATGAAAGGAGACGGCTGGTATTCTACTGGCTCATCTCGGTGTTCCGGCGGCGTTTCCACCATGCGATCCCCGCGAGGCCGAGCCCCATCAGCACAAAGGTACCAGGCTCCGGCACGTCGTGGTACTCGTAGTCCAGCCGGATATTCGCGGTGGCCTCGTTGCCGTCATTGCGGCACCCGGGGATGAATGAGACGCCGATCATGCGGCTCTCGCCGTACTCCAGGTTCTGGTACTCCGGCAGCAGCGCCAGCGGGATAATGACGTTGACTTCCCACGTGGAAGCGTACGGATCAGTAGTGCCCGTCTCGTAGCCCTCAAGCAGCCCCGTGTTCAGGTACTTCACCACGATGCCGTCGCTACTGTTACCCACGAACTTCCCGCTGTCCAGCCCCTGGCCGTAGAAGTTGGTCTCTTCGTTTCCGGCCACCTCACTCAGGCTCAGGTTGCCCACGTACCAGTCGTCGTCAAGGTCGCCTGGGCCATTGTAGTCCGTCTTGTACAGGCCGGTCCCGATGGTATCTTCCTGGTCGTCGTAGAAATCTTCGTCAATATCGGCCATGTTCAGGTTCAGACCGTATGCGTACTCGCCACTGTGAACCAGCGGGTCTGCCTGGGTATGGATTGCGAGGTCTCCGGTCATGACCGTGCCGAATGGTGTGGGCACACCGGGCGGCGGCGGCGTGGATGTGATGATCGCGATGTAAAGCGCGCGCTCATCGTTGGTCATGTAGATGGCCTCAGTGTCGAACACCTCGCCGCCCGCGGGCTTTGTGTAGCTCGCCGGCTCATTCGGAGTGTTCCCGTCAGTCTGGCCCTCTTCGTAGGTGTATAAGTCGTCGAGGTTCAGGGCGGTGGAGCTGGGGTAGCCGTAGAAATCGTCCACCACGAAGGCGCGTTCCACACCAGCGGCTGCGTTGGGGTCGGGAGATGGGGTCCAGGAGTTGACGAAGCGATTGATCAGGGCCGTGCCGGGTCCCGGATCCATGTCATACTCTTCGGTCTCGAGTGTGACGCCGAAGCGGGAGTAGAGCATGCCGCCCGTCCACGTGGCTGCCCACGTGACCGTCGATGCAACCATGATCAGAGTCAGTATCAGGACCGCTCTCATGCACATAGTGGTTGCAGTTTAGGCATGTGGCTTGAGCGAGTCAACAGACAATCAAACTGGTTACAGATAGTTCCATATAACTCCCTTGAAAAGCCATGAAAGGTTTCATAAAGACAAACGGCAGACCTGTACCATTGGCGGCCCAACTCTGCCTCCCCTCCGTCGGTTGGCGTCTGGGTTGCGGTCGGCGGACGGTCTCGGCGCTTCCATGCACGCTTGCCCGACACGTCGCTGGTGTGTATACTTCAGATCCGCCCTGATCATTGAGCTCCAGGCTCACTTCCCACCACGGCAGGAGGCGTTCAAATTGCGCCGCGTCAAGCTGGCAGCGGCGCTTGCTGTGTGCGGGGCCTTTCTCTTCGCCCCCACCCAGCCGGCGTTCGCGAAGAAGATCACCCTCAAGGTTCAGTTTCTCCCAACCCGCGACATGGCGGTCACTCCGGACCAGAAGGCAATTCTCGCCATCGCCGACGCGTACCGCGATGCCCATCCCAACGTGGAACTCCTGCCTTTCGAGGGGCTGGTGGTCGAGGGGGTGGGCGCCATGGACTCCGGCCCGCTCATGGCCATGGCGGGCGGCGTTGCCCCGGAGGTTCTCTACGTCAATTTCAGGCAGTCCGAGACCTACATTTCGCAGGGATTCCTGCACCCCCTGGATGAGTACGTGGAAGAGTGGCAGAAGGAAGAGGACCTCGACAAGTTGATCCCGCCTCAGGTCTGGGAGGTCATCCGGCGGGAGGGCCCGGACGGCAAGGAGCACGTGTGGTCGATTCCCTACGGCGTCGTGGTCATGTCCCTGCAGTATCGCAAGGACCTCTTCAAGCGCGCTGGTCTGGACCCCAATAAGCCTCCACAGACCTGGGATGAGATGTACGACTACGCTCTGCGCATCACCCGGCCCGAAGACGGCATCTATGGGCTGGGCATGTACACCAAAGGCAGCGCGGCGTGGAACTTCATGAGCTTCCTGTGGTCAGCGGGCAGCGACGCCGTCGTGCAGGACGAGAACGGCGAGTGGCGCGCGGCATACGATGACGAGGGCGCCGTTACAGCGGTGGATTACTACTGGCAGCTTCGGCGCGGGCGATGGACGCGCTGTGAGGATGATGATGAACCGTGCGTGTTCGAGCGCGGTGCCAGTGAAGTCCGTTGCCCCAAGTGCGGCCGCACCTACACAGTGGACGAGTTGAAGAAGAAACAGCGTCTGTACGAGGGCGTTGTTGACGGCGACCCGGCGGGGAGCCTGGGCTGGCAGAGGGGTAAGATCGGCATGATGTTTCAGTACCTGCGCGACGAGTACATCGCGCAGGTGAACCCCAACCAGGTCGGCATTTGTCCTGTCCCAAAAGGCCCAACGGGGAAGCGGCACTCCGAGATAAACGCCACGATGTACGGCATCAACTCCACAATCACCGACCCGGAGGTGCGCAAGGCCGCCTGGGACTACATCCGTTTCTACGCCTCCACCGAGGCGAAACGCATCAAGACCAAGGCCTTCATCGACGCGGGGTTCGCGAAGTTCGTGAATCCCGACTGGCTCAGAGAGTTCGGCTACGAGGAGTACCTGCGCGAGGTGCCCAAGGGGTGGGCCGAGGTGCTCAAGGAGACGATTGCGAACTCGAAACCGGAGCCGTATGGGAAGAACTGCCAGCTCATCTATGTCGAGATGACAGTGCCGCTTGAGCGCTCGCTGCAACTGGACGCACCGACCCGCGACGACATCCGCGCGATCCTCAAGAAGGAGGTCGCGGCCACCAACGCCAAGCTCCTGGGCCGCGTCCCGCCCGAGGTGCAGCGTATCCGCACCATCGTCACCGGGCTCGCGGTCCTGTTCATGGGCATCGCCTTCGTGCTCCTTATGCGCACCAGCCTTTCGCACTACACCACGCAGATCAAATCCCAGGAATCCGGCGCGAAAACCGAGACCGTAGGCTACAAGCAGAAGCGCTACATGTACGCATGGCTCATCCTGCTCCCGGCCATCTGTCTCGTGGGCCTGTGGCAGTACTATCCCTTGGCGCGCGGCACGCTCATGGCATTCCAGGACTATCGCATCATCCTGGGTGCCAGGTGGATCTTCCTGCAGAACTTTACCGAGGCCTTCTTCTCGAAGGACTTTTGGCTCACCATGTATCGCACGCTCTGGTACGCTGCAATGATGATCGGGTTCGGCTTCGCAGCGCCCATCGGCCTAGCGCTGCTGCTGCACGAAGTGCCCCGGGCGAAGGTCTTCTACCGCACCATGTATTACCTGCCCGCGGTCACTACCGGTGTCGTTATCTTCATGCTGTGGAAGCAGTTCTACGATCCAAGCCAGGCAGGGTTCCTGAATAAGGTATATGGCCCGGCTTCCGAGATCGTGCAAGAACTCATGGTTCTGCTCATCGCGGGCATCGCACTGGGCATGGCGACTAGCTTCCACCACGGCAGGGAGCGCGAGCCCGAACGGGTCTCCTGGTGGATGTGGCTCGCATACGGGATCATTCCGCCGATGCTCTACGTTCGCTCCTCCGGCGCCCGCGCGACCCGCATCTGGTATGTGATGAACGCCATCGCCTCGGTGGTCTGGATGATCATCGGCGTAATCGTGCTTGTGCAAGGCATCCGGTACACCGGGGTGTGGGTGCTCATACTCGCCGGGCTCGCGGCCTCGCTCGGTTTTCTGTTGTTGAGCACGAACCCGAAGCAGTCTGAGAGGCCGCCATGGTGGGCGCAGCTCGGAAGCCTGGGTCTTGGCGGCATTCCGGGGAACCCTCGGTACGTCGTCTGGAAGATTGCCGGCTTAGTCTGGTCGGTGGTCGCGATCGGGATCATTGGCTACGGCGTCAAGGCGGTCTGGCCCGAGTTCTTCAGGGCCGACGTGCAGGACTTCCTCAACGATGCCTCCCCGGTCTTCGGCGTGCCCATGTTCCCCGCGGTGGCTATGGTCTGCGTGATCCTGCCCCAGATCTGGGCGGGGATGGGGCCTGGCTGCATCATCTACCTGGCCGCGCTGCGCTCGATCCCCGAGGAGATGTATGAGGCCGCGGACCTGGATGGTGGCGGCTTCTGGACGAAGTTCTGGACCATCACCATCCCCTTCCTGCGGGCGTTGATCATCATCAACTTCGTAGGCGCTTTCATCGCGGCGTTCCGGGCCTTCGAAGCGATCTTCATCATGACCGGTGGCGGGCCTGCGAACGCCACTCTGGTTCTCGGTCTGGAGATCTGGCGCAACGCATACATGTACCTGAAATACGGTTTCGCGGTCTCGATGGCGTGGGTACTCGGGTCGCTGCTCATCGGATTCACGGTCATGCAGCTGCGCATCCTGAGCCGCCTGCAGTTCCGCACGGCCAGCGCCAAGGACTAGCCCGCCGACGCATTCACTCGAACAGAAGGAGCCTCGGCTCTATACACGTTGACGTGCCGTTCCGGAGGTCCCCAGATGCCACACATCGCCGTCGTCGGACGCCAGGCGCCCAAGCAGCGGCTGCTCATCGCAGCCATCTATCTGGTCCTGTCACTGGGGGCGATCACCATGGTCGTCCCCTTCTGGCTCATGGTGAGCAGCTCGTTCACCAGCAACGTGGACTCCCACGATTTCCGGCTCGTCCCTGCCTACTTCTACAGCGACGCCGCGCTGTTTCAGAAGTACATGGAGAGCGCCTTCAATGAGGATCCGGTGCTGTACAACTACAGCACAGGCGAGGATATCGGGGACTTCCTGGATGTGACCCCGCCGGAGCAGGTCAGTGATAAGCGATTCGAGGACTACGACGCATGGATCAAGCAACTCCCGCTTACCTACACTTTCACCGCTCACGCTTACTCGGTGTCGAAGCCCAAGATCAGCCTTGAAGGCGCCCACCGCTATGCCGCCTTTCTGCGCAGCCGCTACAAGAACGATATCAACTTGATGAACAAGGCGTACAGAGAGGACCGCGAGTACTTTGACCTGCAATTGCGCCGCGAGGAATGGCACAAGAGGGTATTTCACCCGCTCAAGGACCTGCGCCACAAGGAGATGATGGAGTTCAAGCAGGGCCTGCCCAACCGTTTCTACCTCCCGGCCCCCGTCGAGGGCATGTTCGCGGAGTTTCTGCTCAACCAGGAGCTTGAGGACGGCAGCGACCCCGGAAAGCCCGAGACTTACGCCAAGCGCTACGGCAGGCCGATCACTCGGCTGTCTGAAATCCACTTACCCGAACGCTATCCCACAGGCAACGCCAACTTCGCCAAGGACTGGCTGGCTTATGTCCGCAAGGAAATCCCCTACCAGTTTGTGGTATTCGAACCCGGGGCACAGGCGGAGTTCACCCGCTGGCTGCAGAAACGCTATCAGAATGACCTGAGCTTCCTGCGCGCAGCTTACAAGAATGTTCTCGGACTGGGTTCGGATGTGAACTGGCAGGATGTCAAACTCTCCGCGCGCTACCCCTGGGACGGCATTCTTGCCGCGGATTGGGGCATGTTCCTGGAAGATGACGCGGGCGTATCGCCCCAGTTTATCCGCCTCGACACCCCGCAGGTCCGCTACCGCAACTATCTGCGCGGCAAGTACGGCGATGATATCGCCGCCGTAAACGCGGCCTATGGGACCCGATACTCGAGCTATGATGACGTGGAAATCCCCGTGCGCGAGGCCCAATGGAAGTACATGCTCGCGGACAAGAGGGCCATCAAGAAGGACTTCATCTCGCGCAACTACCGCGACGTGATCGCCTACATCTCAGTGCACGGGCGAGCCATGCGCAACACCCTGATTCTGGTGGTCTGCACGGTCCTGCTCACGCTGACCATCAACCCGCTCGCCGCCTACGCGCTGAGTCGTTATGACCTTCCCGCGACGTACAAGATCCTGCTCTTTTTCCTGGCCACCATGGCCTTCCCCCCGGAAGTCACGGCGATCCCCAACTTCCTGCTCATGAAACAGTTGCACATGCTCAATACCTTCTTCGCACTGATTCTGCCCGGCGCGGCCAACGGTTTCTCGATCTTCCTTCTGAAGGGGTTCTTCGACAGCCTCCCGCGCGACCTTTACGAGGCGGGGGAACTGGACGGGGCATCCGAGACCCAGATGTTCTGGCGTATCTGCCTGCCCATGTCCAAACCGGTTCTCGCAGTCATCGGACTGCATGCCTTTACCCTTGCGTACGGCTCCTTTCTGTGGGCTTTCGTCGTCTGCCAGGACAAGAACATGTGGACGCTCATGGTCTGGCTCCAGCAGATGCAGTCTTGGGCGCCCCAGTCCATGGTGTACGCAGCACTGGTTCTGGCAGCGATACCAACGCTCATCGTGTTCATCTTCGCCCAGGACGTGATCATGCGGGGGGTTATTATCCCCATGGAGAAGTAGCACGGGCACGGGGGGCGACCGACAAGTGCGAAAACGCTGCGGTTGCAGGGACCGCGGCGTTTTCATTGCCCGAGACGGCTTGGAAGCTGGGGTCCGAGGGAGTTGTCCCGTCCGTCCGGCTTCTGGGCGGGAGCGCCGTCACGTGATGCCTCTGCCCCCGGGTTAGCGACGGCGCCCCCTGTTGTCTGGTGGGGGAGGGAGTCCCGGGGAAACCGGTTACGCGCCTACCAGGTCATCCAGGGAACATGCCAGCAGATCATGGCATACACCCACGACGCGGCAAGCACGAAAAAGATGAACAGAAAGGCCCTTACTTCGAGTGCTGCACCTGGCCGATTGTGCATGGCAACCACCCGAACGCAGATCAGACATCATCGTCTACTTTCCGATATGTTGTGGCCGCTATTGTAGATAAAAAGAAAGAAATGTCAATAAATCTATGTAAGTTGTTACGTCGATGTGGTCTTTCCCCTGATTCCGATAATCAATAGCGGAAATACCCTAAGCCGGCGGGGCAGCCGCTTTGGCCAGATTCCCGCGTCGGGCGGGGGCTCTCTTTGCTCGAGTGACGCTTGTGTTCAGTGTCGCCTGTGAGTATAATTGCACGGTTTTCGCCTCAGGCTGCCGTTCGGGGCGCATGCGGAGAATCAACGGCGCGACACGGGCGCGACACGAGCGTGTCAATAAGCGCGTCGCGCCAGGGCCGATGCCTACCGAATCTGCATGAGAGCAATTGTGAAATCGAAAGAAGGGACGCAGGATGTGTGGAATCGTCGGATACATCGGCAGAAGGCAAGCTCCGGCCATCTGTCTGGCAGGGCTTCGCAGGCTTGAGTATCGCGGGTACGACTCAGCCGGTATCGCCGTGGTCACCGATCAGGGCGAACTGGACGTGCGCAAGGTCGTGGGCAAGCTGGATATCATGCAGGCGACATTGGAGCAGAACCCACTGCTGGGGACCCTGGGCATCGGCCATACCCGGTGGGCCACTCACGGGAAGCCCTCCGTGGAGAACTCCCACCCCCACCTGAGCACCAACGGCCGCATCGCCGTTGTCCACAATGGGATCATCGAGAACTATCAGGAACTGCGTGCCCAGCTTGAGAGCGAGGGCTTCGTATTCAAGAGCCAGACCGACACCGAAGTCATGGCGCACCTAGTGCAGAAGTACTACGATGGCGACCTGCGCGAAGCCGCACGCAAGGCCGTCCTCGACCTGCAGGGCGCCTTCGCTTTCGGCATCATCTGCGCCGACAGCCCCGACGAGATGATCGCCGTCCGCCGCTTCTCCCCGCTGGTGGTCGGCATTGGTGAGGGCGAGAACTACATCGCCTCGGACATGGGCGCGATCCGTGCGGAGACCGACAAGGTCTACGTCATCGGCGACGATGAACTGTGCCGCATCACCCGCGATGCCATTGAGATAACCGATCTGGAACTCAACCCGATTGACCGCGAGGTCTACGAGATTCCCTGGCCTGCGGATGCCGCCGAAAAGGGCGGGCACAAGAAGTTCATGCACAAGGAGATCCACGAGCAGCCCAACGCCATTCGCGCGTGTCTCGCGGGGCGTCTGAGCAGCGCCGACAAGCCCATTACTTTCGAAAACATCGGGCTGACGGTTGATGAGATCAAGAATCTGAAGAAAGTTGTCTTCACCGCTTGCGGCACCGCGTATCACGCAGGGGTCGTCGGTCGGTTCCTCATGGACAAGCTGGCACGGATCCCTGCGGAAGCCGACCTCGCCGCCGAATTGCAGCAGCGCGATCCCGTTGTCCTGGACGATACCCTTTGCATCGTGGTTAGCCAGTCCGGTGAAACCGCCGACACCCTCGAGGGCCTGCGCGCGATGAAGCGCAAGGGCGCCAAGGTTATCGGCGTCATCAACGTGGTTGACAGCTCCATCGCTCGCGAGAGCGACGGGGTGGCCTACATCCAGGCGGGACCGGAGATCGGCGTCGCCTCCACCAAGGCCTACACCCTGCAGATTCTCACCATCGAACTGCTCGCGCTTTACTTCGCCGAAGTCCGCGGCACAGCCAGCCCGGAGGAGATCCGCGAGATCAAGGAGTGGCTGCTCAAGCTTCCCGAGCAGGCCGAGGAACTCCTCAAGCGCGAGGACGATATCATCGAACTCGCGAAGAAGCATTACGAGAAGCCCAATGCTCTCTACCTGGCCCGCGGGATCAATCTGCCATCGGCCATGGAAGGCGCTCTCAAGCTCAAGGAGATCAGCTACATCCACGCCGAGGCATATTCCGCCGGCGAGATGAAGCATGGTCCCATCGCCCTGGTCTGCCCCGACATGTTCGTTGTGGCCATCGCCTGCGAGGGCCCGACCTACGATGAGATGATCGGCAACATCATGGAGATCAAGGCCCGCAGCGGCCCGCTGATCGCGGTGACCTACGATGGCGACACCAAGATCGCCCAGACCGGCGTGGACCCCGACGCGGACCCGTCCGACGTGGCCAGCCAGCCCAACGACATGATCTACGTGCCGAAGACCCACGAGTACGTATCGCCGATTACCATCGCCATCCCGCTGCAGCTCTTGGCTTACCACATGGCGGACCTGCGCGGCGAGCACATCGACCAGCCGCGCAATCTGGCGAAGACCGTTACCGTCAAATAGCCCATTCGTGTCGCGGTGCGCGAAAAAAAGCAGCCCGCCTCCGACAACAGGAGGTGGGCTGCTGCGTTCCGCTCACCACGTTCCTTCAACGCGAGTACGTGCCTTCGAGCATCGCCATCGCGAGTATGGAACCTTCCATGGCCGCGAGCAACTCATCACGCGTGGCCCCCGGGTCCAGCTCCAGCTCAGTGCTGAGCGCATAGAGCTTGAACTGGTAGCGGTGGGTCTGTCCCTTGGGAGGCGCGGGGCCCCAATAGCCCGTCTTGGGCCACGTATTGCTTCCTTGAGTCGCGCGAGGATGGGACAGCTTCTCCGTCTTCGCGATCCCCTCCGGCAGCTTGCGCAATTCCGGCGACAATCCGTAGATCACCCAGTGATTCCAGATGCCTACCGGCGCGTCGGGGTCGTCGCACAGGAGTGCGAACTGCTTCGTTCCCTCGGGGGGATCAGTCCACTCTAGAGGCGGCGAAACGTCGGCCCCGTCCGCAGTGTACTTGGTGGGAATCCGATCGCCGTTCTTGAAGGCTGGGCTGGTTAGTGAGAACGCCACTACAGATCCCTCCTGCCCGGCGCCTGGGATGCCCATCGTCCCGCCCGGCGCCACTGACTGGTCGGTCTGTTGTTTTCCGCATCCCCCCGAACAAGCCAGCGCAAGACACAATACTTCAAGGATCGCAGCGACGAACCATCGCCACGGCATCGACGAGCCTCCTCTCATGAATGCCCGACAATACCCGCAGATCCGCGCCAAATCCCAAGACCTGTCCTAACTAGTTCGACACCCATCGTGCACCTCCTCGTGAAACCTGAAATAGTTTGCGGATTGCCTTTCTTTTTCCCGGGGCATCTACGCGTCATCTATCGGTGCCCCGAGCGTGTCTGGCCTGACGAAATCATCCGCTCTCTGGGTGGCTTTGGAGCGCCGGTGTCCGGAGGCTGCTTCCCGCTGCGCGAACTTTGAGGGAACGGCGGCGTCTATGTTAGTTGCCGGGTACACCCGAAGAATGAGACGAGTCTGCGGATCGACCGAACTAGCCTACTCTCGAGGGACGCACCCCGTGCACGCAGAACCATCGATCCACGGGATGCGTGCCTGATTCTATTGCAGGTAGCGTCTGGTACCCGCGGTGTTGGAGCCGCGGCCTGCAGCCCTCGGCGGAAACCGAGGATTCCGGCCTCATTAGCGGGCCACATGTCTCGAATGGGCGGCGCGCTCCGGGGAGGGGGAAAGGGTCTGTCGCCTTCGTCAGGGGCTCAAGGCGGAACGTTGGGCGGCAATCTGGGGGATTCCGCACCCAGCTACAAGCTGGCGCCCGCTCCGGGGCTGTGAGACAACGGCTCCGGGCGGAGCGTACGCTGCACGGGAATTCGGCTTCAGCCAATCCCGCAAGACGGTTGCTCCTGGCCAGTCTGCGAACCAAGTTGACCGTCTCACCTGTGGTATGCAACAATTGCCTGGCTGCGTTACATGAGTGCGGTGATAACCATATCGGTCACTGCTGCTTCGGGCGGGCGGAGGTCTTCGCGATGTCTGTATTGCAGGACTGCATCCGGCACGTTGTCAGCCACCAGCACCTGAGTCTGTCGCAGGCCCGAGATGCTCTGGGCGCCATCCTGGACGGCCGGGCGACCGGCGCTCAGGTTGGGGCCCTGTTGACGGCACTGCGGATGAAAGGCGAGACTGCTGAGGAAATCGCCGGTCTGGCGCTGGCGGTGCGTGACAGAGCTGTGGGCGTTCCCTGCGATACCCGTGGGATAGTCGAGATCTGCGGCACCGGGGGCGGATCAGTGCGCACATTCAGCATATCCACCGGCGCGGCCATTGTCGCCGCCGCGTGTGGCGTCCCCGTCGCCAAGCAGGTCAGCGGACCAGTCGCCGGACACTGCGGCAGCGCCGACGTGCTGCGGGAGCTTGGCGTTGACCTGTCCGGTGCGACACGCGACGCCGCGCGGTGCCTTGATGAAGCCGGTCTGGCTTTTCTCTATGGACCGTCATCTCATCCCGCGATGCGGCACGTGGTCCATGCGCGCGCGGAAATCGGCCTGCGCACCGTCTTCAACCTGATTGGCCCCCTCACAAACCCCGCCGGCGCAAGCCGGTTCGTTGTGGGAGTGGCAGGGGCGCAGTACACCGAGTTGATCGCCACGGCGCTGCATCTCATGGGGTCCGAGCACGCCCTGGTCGTCCACGGTATGGTGGGGATGGACGAGATATCCACCTACGGCGATACCCAGGTCACTGAAGTTCGCAATGGAGACATCCACAGCGCCCTGTACTCCCCGGAGCAGTACGGCATCGCGCCTGCAAGTGCCGAAGCGCTCGCAGGTGACACCCCGGAGCGTTCGGCCGCGATACTCGCATCTGTCCTGGAAGGTCAGGAGGGACCCGCCGCGGACATCGTGATCTTCAACGCGGCGGCTGCGATCTACGTGGGGGGCAAGGCGGCGGACATTCAAGACGGCATTCTGATGGCGCGCGAGGCGGTTCAATCCGGGGCAGCGCTGGCAAGTCTTGCAGCCGTGCGAGAGACTTGCCGGGGTCAGTAGTGGGTGCGGGAACGGGCACCTTCCACCGGAGCGCTCAAGAAAAGTGAGGACGAACGTTGGGACCAGACAGGCATCATGCGGATAACCCGATGACCGGCACAGTGCTGGATGACATCGTCGCCAACCGACGCAGGGAAATCGCCGAACTGAAGCAACGCGTTCCCTTGGCGGCTCTCCAGGAGCGTATCGCGCGGAACGACCCACCCCGAAACTTCGAGGCCATGCTGCGCGGTCCGAAGGTCAAGGTGATCGCGGAAGTCAAGCATGCCAGCCCCAGCCACGGGCCCTTCGAACAGGTTCTTGATACACGGGTCCTGGCCCAGGAGTATTCGGGCAACGGCGCCTCTGCCATTAGCTGCGTGACGGAGGGGAAGTACTTCGGCGGCGAGGGCTTCATGATTCATCGCGCGCGCAGCTACATGCCGCTTCCCGTGCTGCGGAAGGACTTCATCTTCGACGACTACCAGGTATACGAATCCCGGGCGCTTGAGGCCGACGCCATCCTGCTCATCGTCGCAATGCTTACTGACCTGGAGTTGCGCCTTCTAATGACCCTCGCCCAAGACTTGGGCATGGGAGTGCTTGTGGAGACCCACGGAGCGCAGGAGATCGACCGTGCTCTGCGCGCCGGGGCACGGGTGATCGGAATCAACAACCGCGACCTGAAGACCATGAAGGTGGACCTGGCGCATACGATCTCGCTCGCGGACCTTGTGCCCGAGGACCGTGTGCTGGTGAGTGAAAGTGGTATCAATGGGGTCGAAGATGTGCAGAGACTGGCAGATGCGGGTGTGGATGCCGTACTGGTGGGCTCGATCCTGATGGAGAGTGACGACCCGGGCTGGCGTCTGCGGCCGCTGACATCAGTGGACGCCCGGCCGGGAAGGAGACCCATGAGACGAGACGTCTAGTTGTGCGGTGTTGTCGCGAAGTAAGTCGGAAACACGGCTGCGTCACCATAGCGTTGTCGAGGCCCGAGAAACCCCAGATGGGGGCAACCGAAAAGGAGACTGATGCCATGCGCCGCGGTTTCACACTCATCGAGCTGTTGGTCGTGATTGCGATTATCGCGATCCTCGCTGCTATTCTCTTCCCCGTATTCGCCCGGGCAAGGGAGAAAGCGCGCCAGTCCAGTTGTCTGTCCAATGTGAAACAACTTGCCCTCGGTGTTCTGATGTATGCAGGGGACTACGACGACATTTTCCCGATGAACTACTACAACATTGCCGGAACCCGCACCTTCCCGGACGGCACCACCGCCGGCGCTGGCGCCTGGCTGTGGATCCACATGATTTACCCGTATACGAAGAATGCCGGCATTTACAACTGCCCCAGCGAGATGGGTCGTTACACCGGAGGCTACTTCTGGGCAAATGGCGCTTCCTACGGGTACAACCGCTGGCTGGGTCGGTACTACAACGAACCGCCGATGAACGCCCTCGCGAAGGTTAAGGCGCCCGCGGAGATGCCGATGATCGCGGACTGCGACTACTACCTGATGGCCCCGGACCCGAGCACAACGGACAACGACTACCGGCCGGACCCGCGCCACAATGATATGCTCAACATGGGCTTCGTAGATGGCCATGCGAAGGCCGAGAAGCTTGACAGCTGGGTCACCCCCAACCCGCGCTCGAGCGCCGACCCGATCTGGGTTAAGTGGGACCCCACACTATAGCGGTCGCGCACCGGTATGAACTGGTCGGCAAACCGCCGGCAGAAGCAAACGCCGCCCCCTCGCAGGGGCGGCGTTTGCGCTGGTACCATCTCGAGACGTGTCCCCCCGTCTCGTCGCGCTAAGGGCCGGATCGTGCGCGGTCTTCATCTCGCCCGCGCCTGGACCTTGCCCCGGTTGGTCGTATTTTCACCCGCCCCCCGGAGTGACGTGGACGAAGGAGCACATCATCCACTGACTTGAGTCGCGGGTCTGCCCCCCCCGGCCGGTGAGCACCCCCCGATCGCTCACCGGCCCGAGACCTGCTTCCCCCCGACCCCGGGCAATGGTATGCCCGAGTTATGGTCTATAGAATAACCGTGGTACATCAGATGATTCTCAAATCCCATTCAATCTAAATTCAATTTTACCCGCTGTGCCCTCGCTATGCGGATCCTGTCAGCCATTTGACTCGCTCCTCTAGACGGTGGCGGTCCGCCGGATATCTTTCGGATAGGTCCGTCTGCCGGAAGGGATCCTCTCCGAGATGATACAGGGCGTCTTCGCCGCGCTGGGTATCCAGCAGGTACAGCCAGTCTTGCTCCCACACCGACACGAACTCGCCGTGCCCCACGACTGCGTGATCCCTGAACTCAAGACCCGCCCCGACCGCCGGCCAGAAGTCCTTGCCGTCCGTCTCAGGCTTGTCAGGAAGGCCCAGCAGAGACAGCATGGTGGCCGTCACGTCCGTGTTGTAGAGCCAGCTCGCGAACCGTGTGCCGGCGTTCTCACCAGCAGGATGTCTCAGGATGCACGGCACCGCATTGAGTTCCAGGCCAGTACACGACTGGGGCATCCCGTAGCAGCCCCATTCGCCGATGATCTTGCCATGGTCGGACAACAGGATGATCAGAGTGTCATCGGCCAGTCCGAGGGACTCCACTGTGTCCAGCAACCGACCAATCCAGTAGTCCACCATAGTGCATTCCGCGGCATATCTTGCGCGAACATGGTGGTGTTCTTCATCGGTGAGCATTTCTCTTCGGTACAGATTGGCGTAGATCAACTCCGGGCCGTCCCAGCGGGGGTCATACATGTCGATGAACCGGCGTGGCGCTTCCCACGGTTCGTGGGGGTCGAAGCTTTCAATGTGCAGGTAGAAAGGGCACGATCCACTGTTGCGCTCCAGCCATCGGATGGCTGAACGAAAAGTCTTCGCCGCCTGGTAGTCCTCATCACCCTCGCGGTACATCTGGTTGCGCAGGTACTGGGTGAGCACACGCGCCCTTGCCTCCGTCAGCTCTGTCCCTGGTTTGAGAAACCGCGCAAGATAGCCTTCCGGCAAGGGCTGACTCTGGTACATGTCATATTCCTGGCCGCGCTCCCACTGGAAACACTGGAAACCGCGGTGGAAGTTCTGCGAGGGTTTCATGAGATGGTAGCAGTCGCAGATGAGAGCGCAGGTATAGCCGTTGGCCGACAGGTGCTCGGCGACGGTCACATCGTTCTGGGGAATTGGTCGCCAGCCCGGGAGCGTGATGTACATGCCCTTGTGGGTCGGCTCTTCAGCGAACGGGAACACGCGGCGCCCGGTGAACATCCCCCTGCGGGCGGGTACAGTTGGCAAAGCCTCATTGCGCAGTCGCTCGCACATCACCCCCTGAGCGGCCAGGCGATCGATGTTCGGCGTGTGGACCTTGAACCCGGGCGCGGTAGGATCGGTTGTGCCTTGCGGCCTGTAGCAGCCGACGTGGTCCTGCCGGAAGCTGTCCACGGTGATCCAGATGCAGTTCATGGTGGCCTCCTCAACGGTCCCCCCAAGTGAACGGACCCGCGGCAGTTCACCGCGGGTCCGTTCTTGACCTTCGCTTCCGGACCGACCGGCCCGGTCTGGGGCTAACCTCACCCTCCGCCGGTGGGGCAGGCGAGGATGTCATCGATAATCTTCGAGTAGTGCGCCGCCATGATGCCGAACTCGCTGTCCCGGCTGCCGCGGATGACCTCGTTGAACAGCTTCGCGGCGGCTGCCAGACGGTTCGCGTGCGCCTCGGCCATGCCGAGCTCGTACTTGGCCTCCCAGCGTCGCGCGCTGTCAGGATTGACCGCAATCCACTCCTCGATGGCGGCTGATGCGCCGCGTTCCTCATCTGCGAGGCGCGCCAGAGCAAGCTCAAGCTTGGCGTCTGAAAGCGCCGCATGAGCCTCGGGAAGGGCCGCGATGGCCTCAGTCGCCACTGCCCGGGCTTCACCGATCTTCTCAGAGCGCCGGAGAAGATATGCGAGGCGGACCAGCTCCGCACCCGTTGCGGTGCCGTCCTCGCGCTTCACTTTGAGCTCCGCGAGCTCTGCCTGTGCCGCGAACAGCTCAAGCGCCCGCTGCATCTTCACGCTGAACGGGTCTACGGGCAGATATCCCACGGACTGGCTGACAAGGTCACCCTTGGCTGTCAAGAACAGGTAAGTGGGCAGCGGGCCCACGTTGTACTTGCGGGGCACATCCTTGCGCTTATCCGCATTGACCTTGACGCAGACGAATTTGGTGCTCAGATCGATAATCTTGCGGTTTGGAAAGACTTCGCGGTGCATCTTGCTGCAGTAGTAGCACAGGTCGGAGTAGACATCCACGAAAACAGGCTTCGCGGCCTTTTCCGCCTGCTCGAGCGCCTCCTCGAGGCTCGCCGCCCACTTGATCGACGCCTGCGGCTTCGTGTCTGCGATTGGTTCGGCCCAGCCGGCAGAGACCAGGCACATCATCAGCAGAGCAACGGGGATCGCCACTGTCCGCATAACCATCTCCTTAGATGTTACGGCATGCCCATTAAGAACACCATCTGGCCAGGTAGACGTTCCATCTGGTTGAAAATATCACCCAATTATATAAATGAATGCAGCCGAAATCAAGGGCCGGAAGCGCGCGGACCGTCACATTTCCTCGAAGACTCGTATGTCGCGCGAAACGTTCGCGAAACAATCCGGGAATAGTATCCAAGCGTCCGAGCAAACATGCGGGGTGATGAACATGGTGGACCAGAGAATGGCTCGACGGCAGTACACGGGCGAGATACCCGCGCTCACCACCCGTTTGGGCCGGATTTTAGGCCCGGTACTCGATCCCGAACTACGTGCGCTGCTGGCCTGCGCGTGGAACCGGGCAGGGCTATGCGTGCTCATGCTGCTCAAGCGTGACCCCACTGCCTGCGAGACGTTGGAGGGTTTCCATCTGCGGCTGCGGTATCCCCTGGACGAACTGGCCCAGGGGCTCGAATCACTGGTCTCGGGCGGTGTGTTGCAGGTGTCCCAGGGTAACGGCGACCCCACGTACTGGCTTCCCGTTGACAGCCCCTACCTGCCGGCCCTGCAGCGACTTGCCAATGTGTATCACTCGGGCGTCGCGGGGCGCAACTGTCTGGTCGCCAATCTGCCCGGAACGACGGCATGACTGCGTGCCGCGTCATCGGCGCCCAAGGGAGACGGTATGCATCCACCCTGGCCTCGTGTCCCCGGGCGATGAGCGTCCGGGTGTCAGCTTCCCAGTGCAGGTCCACGTAGTCACCCGGCGCGAAGTCTCGCATCGCGCCGCACTGCCATGCGGAGCTTGATGGCAAGCTGCGCGTGGGATTGCGTGATGGACTCGCGGGCCATACTGCATTCCTCCTGGAAGCGAACGGGTCTTTGTTCCCCTCGGTCCGGCGCCGACCCTTCCGGGAGGCCTTCCGACCCGAACGGGGAACTCTCTCTTGCGAGCGACATCCCGAGACCAGGGTGACCACTCATGACCGGCAACATCTCCGCATTCACCCCAAAGCAGCGGATGCTCAATGCCTATCGCGGTGAATACAGCGACCGCGCACCCGTTGCACCCGAGTTCTGGTACTACTACCCTGCGAAGCTCCTCGGGGTGGACATGATCCAGTTTCAGCGCGAAGTGCCCTTCCATCAGGCCCTCCAGCGCACATTCGAGGCCTTCGACTGCGAGGGCTGGGGCATCGGCCTGGCACCCATTGGCAATGATCAGGTGACAGGCGACGCGCAAGAGCGTTGGATCAGCGACACCCGCCTGGAGATCCGCAGCACTATTCACACTCCCCGCGGCGACCTGACTTGTGCGTCGCTCCTGGACCGCGAGGAGCCGGGTTGGGTCACAGAGCGGCTGATCAAGGAGCCCGAGCGGGATTTGCCGGCCTTCGAGATACACGCCCTGCCCGACCCGGAGAACACCGATGTCGCGCCACTCGTCAGGGCCTGGGAGGAAGTGGGCGAGTCGTATCTGCTGGAAGCCATGGTCGGCGTGCCCTTTGTGGACTTCTATGGCGGCAACCGCGAGGGTGCGCTGGAGACCACCATCTTCGACCTGTGGGACCATCGCGACTTGCTCAAGGGCCTGCAGGAGCGTTTCATCGACCACATGGTGTCCAAGACCCGGGTGATCTGCGAGCGTACTCCGGTAGAGAGCTTCTTTATCGGCTGCTCGTGGAGCTGCAATTCCTTGATCAGTCCGGCAATCTGGCGGGAGTGGGACAAGCCGGTGATTGAGGCCGTCGCGAAGGAAGCCCATGCCCACGGCCGACTGCTGCATATCCACTTCCACGGACGCTGCATGGACACTTTGGCGGACTTCGCCGAACTGGAACTGGACTGTGTCTGCCCCTTCGAACGCCCGCCGGGGGGCGATGTCCAGGGTCTCGAGGGCCTGCGCGAAGTGGCCCGGCTACTTGCGGACAAGGTGACCATGAACGGGAACATCCACACAGTGGAGACCCTCATCCGGGGTACCGAAGACGACGTGCGGCGAGAAGTGGGCGAAGTCTGGGAAGCCTTCAAACATACTCCGCGGGTGATCTTCGGCACGGGCGATCAAGTGGGCCGCGAGACGCCCGAAGAGAACCTGCACGCGATGATTGACGAGGCCAAGCGGCTGTCCGCGCGGCCGCAAGGAACCGGGGTGACCTGAAGGTGACATGGCTACTCGCGGGGGTTCTCATCGCCGCCACGGCGGGCACTGAGGCCGCAAGTCTGGAAATGGGCCGCCTGCGCCTTGACTTCGACGCAGCGGGGAGATGGACCGGGCTCGCCCTGGACGGCGCCAATCTCATCGACGCGGGTTCTGCCCGGGATTTCGAGGCGTCCATCGAGGGCGCCCAGTGGCCCGATGCGTCCCAGTGGACGGGCAGCGCTCCCGTCATCGACCAAGCTGCAGGAACCGTGACGGCGACTTCCGAGGCCCCCGGCTGGCGCGTGGCGCAGACCTGGACGCTGGAGCCGGATGCGCTGATCATCCGGCGCACCGCGACCATCACTCGCCTGGATGATACTCCGGCGCTCATCAACGGCACCACGTTCCGCGTGCCTGGTGTGCGTTTCGAAGGCAGCGGAGACGCTTTGTGGTGCGTGCCGGGCGAGTTCCCGGTGCGCGAAAGAGCATTTGCCGACAACCAGCCAGGCGTCGCGCTGCATGAGCGTGGGTGGACGTGGTCGGAGACGGGCCTCGCCTGGGCGCGCTCTGAATCGGCGAAGGCCGGAGTGCTGGTGAACTGGCGACTCCACGTGGATTCCGCGCTGGTGTCCGTGGAGCAGCTTGCGGGCGCGGTCAATCTGATGCACCGCTTCCACACCCTCGCCCGGCTGGGGAAGGACCAGAGCATCATCGCAGGGGAGCAAGTGATCGCGCTGTCGGAAGGAAGTGAGGAGGCGGTTCGCGCTGCCGGTGCCAAGCTGGCCGAGTTCGCGCACCCCGGCCCGCCGGAGGACCGCCCGTCATGGCTCGAAGGCGCGGTGATCCAGGAACTCCACCCGTGGGGCAGGCTGGAGACCTGGGGAGCGGGTGACCGTGGCTCGCGTATGCCCGACCTACAGGCCCAACTCCCCTTCCTGCGGGACCTGGGCGTCGATGGCATCTGGATCCTGCCGGTTTCCGAAAAGCCGCCGTGGGTCTACCACCTGCCGGGATTCCGCCACATGGACCCGCAGGTGACCACTCCCGAACAGCTGCGCGATTTCATATCAGCAGCGCATGCAAGAGACATTCGCGTACTCATGGACCTCGTCACTTACGGCGTCGCGCCGGACAGCCCGGATGTGGCGAATCTGCCGGACAGTGTCTGGAACCGGGATCGCGAAGGCAACCGGATGAAGGCCTGGAGCGACTCGGTTCTCGCGGCGGACTGCTCCGACCCCGACTGGCGTGCGCACATCGTGGACCTGACCTCGTGGTGGGTGCGCGAGTTCGGCGCGGATGGTTTCCGGCTGGACTGCGGCGGGGCCGGACAGACACCCAATTGGCAGCCCCGCACGAGCCTGCACATGAACGCCGGGATGCTGGCCGGAGGAGTGGGCCAAAACGGGCTCATCCGGGACGCGATCCGGGCGATCAACCCGGATGCGGTGATGCTCCCTGAAGCCGGGTCGCCCGCGCATTTCAGCACTGCTGACTTGATCTTCGACTATCCGCTGTACATGGTCTGTCGCGAGGCCACACGTATCCCGGACCGGGCGACGTGGGTACAGGAACTGCGGCGGTTCTTGTCGGCCCAGCAGACCACACATTCACCGAGGGCGCTGAACGCGCTGGTGCGGTTCACCGAAAACCACGACTGCGTGGCTGCGCAGGCTTACTTCGGCGTGGGGCTCTCACAGGCCATCACTGCGGTGCAGGCATTCATCCCCGGGGTGCTGCTCCTTTACCAGGAGCAAGAAATCGGGTACTCAGAGGAGCTCCGACAGTGGCTCAGAGCCCGACGAGAGTTGCCCGAAGTGCGCTCGGGAAGCGTGGACTATGACCGCGTGTCCGTGGATGACCGGGCGGTGCTGCCGATCCTCCGGGCCATGGGCGACCTCAAGACGTTGGTGCTGGTGAACATGGGCGACGCCGACGTCTCCTGCAGCGTGACGTTGCCCCAGGATGTGGCGAATCAGGTTGGCAGAGCCACTGATGCGCTCTCCGGCGAGTCTGTGGACCTGTCTCAGCCGGTTGCAGTCCCCGCGTACCGGCCGCGGATCATTGCCCTGCGTGAGCTTCCGGCACAGGTGAATCCAGCCCCATCTGCTCCGGCTAAGGATGGGAACCTGGCAGAGCCTGTGGATATATCCCAAATCGATGCCCAGACCACCCGCGCTACGGTTCGGCTCGCGCCTGTGCAGAAGTGGTTCGTGCAGACCGCCGAAGGCCTGCTGGCGGACCCCTTCATCGACCGCCACCGTAAGCCGAAAGAAAACGAGACTTTGGCCTCCACTATGCCGCCATTGTGGCGCTGCTGGAGGCCCTTCGAGAACGGCCTGTGGGACAACTGCGCCGAGCCGTCGCTCGGGGCAATCGCGGCGGATGGCCGGGCGGTGCGGGTTGTGATGACCGACATGCCCAGGGTGCTGAACGCGCGCATCGACGATCCGTCTTCCGTGGGCGAGAAAGCCACCATCACTGTGGACTATCGCCCGGGCGAAACGCCTTTCCGCATTGAGGAGCAAACCGACGGACAGGCGTTGCTCGCTGACTTGCGCCGACGATCGGCTGAGCCCGCGTCGCTCGTGGATGTCGATCCCCTGTGGGTGAAGGTGCACAATGACCACTACCGGATGGCTCTAGCAAGGCGTCACGGCGGAACGATCGGACACCTCTCGGCGGCCGGCGATGAGCAATCCTGGCTGCAGGGACCTTCCGAGGTGTACTCCGATTGGGGGCTGTTCAAGGAGCGCTACCACGTTTCCAGCGACGGTGACACCAGCCCGCGCATGAGCGTTCGCGACACAGACACGGGCAAGCAGATCACCTTCTGGGGCCACTTGCACGGGCCGTCGTGGAACGGTGTGCAGACCGCGCCGATCCCGGGACCGCATGTAGCCTATCGCATCCGTTACGATGTGGACCAGTCGCCCAGGATCCGGGTCACGCTGAGCGTTACGGCGCTCACAGACCGCCCGGACACCAGGGCATTCTTCGCTTACCGCATCCCATTCACGGGCTTCGAGCAGTGGAGTGTGACCGGCGGCGAAGGCAACCCGTCCGGGAGACTGGGAGACCAACGGGGGAAGCGCGTGTATGAGGCGAGCCGGGAGGAAGAGCTGGGATCGGTGGAGTTCCGTCTGTCTGGTCCGGGGAAGAGCCTGACGGTCGGGGGCTTCACGGGAGATCCGGGCTTGCCGCAAAACCCGTTCCTGCTGGATGGCGGCCCGGAAACGATGCATCTCTTCTATGCGCTGCTCAACGGTGAGCCAGTGCACCTCAAAGCGCATGAGCCAATGACAGCGCAGTTCGAGCTGACCGTCGGCAGATAGCCAGAACGCGGACCGGGGACGAACATCGGGCAACTGATGCGCGTCCCCGGTTCCATTCCTGCCCCGAAAAAGAGGCTACAGATCGGTCAGGCTCGCCACCGTGTCAGCATCCAGCCGCTCCAGCAGTTTGCAGATCAGGTCGAGTGTCACCGCGTAGTCGTTGAGGTCGATGATGCCGAAGTGGCTGTGAATATGACGGGCGGCGACACCGAGGACGATGCTGGGCACGCCTTCGGCAGTCAGGTGATACCTGCCACCGTCGGTCCCGCCGCGTGACAGCATGGCGAATTGATGCTTGATCTCGTTCTGCTCACAGACGTCGATGACCAGGTCTCGCAGGCGAGGATTAGCGATCATGCTGCCGTCCATCAGGTAGATGGTGGCTCCCTCGCCCAGCTTCACCGATGAGTCTTCCTCCTTGATGCCCGGCACGTCGCCCGGGATGGCGCTTTCCAGGATGATGGCCACGTCGGGGTTGATGGCGAAGGCTGAGGTGGTCGCTCCGCGCAGCCCGACCTCTTCCTGTACCGTCCCCACACCGTAGACTTCGCAGGGCAGGCTCTGGCCGTTCAACCGCTTCAGTGCATGCACGAAGAGGGCTACGCCGACCCTGTCATCCCAGGCCTTGCCCAACATGCGGTTCTCCACCGCCAGGTTGATGCAGGTGGCGCTGGGAACGATGGGGTCGCCGGGGCGTACACCCAGCTTCTCCACGGTCTCCTTATCAGACGCGCCCACATCGATGAACATGTCGGCGGCCTTCACCACGGTATTCGCCTTGTCCGGGTCCACGAGATGCGGCGGAATTGCGCCGATAACGCCGGGGACCTGCCCATTGCGGGTCTCGATAATCACGGGCTGTCCAAGCAGAACCTGATCCCACCAGCCGCCGAGATTCTGAAACTTGATCGTGCCTTCCTTGGCAATGTGCTTCACCAGGAAGCCGATTTCATCCATATGCCCGGCGAGGGCCACCTTTGGCCCGGGACCTGACGTCTTCAGCCGGCAGATGATGCTCCCCAGGCGGTCGTTGCGAATCTCGCAGATGTCCTGCAGTTCGTCTTTCACGATGGCAGCGACCCGGCGCTCGAAACCGGGGATGCCGTTCACGTCGGACAGGCGTGTGAGAAGCTCACGGTACTCGCTCATGGCAGTCTCCTTGGTCTTCCACGTTCAAGACGGGCTATTTGTCGTTCCTGTTTCCGTTGCGCTGGTCCAGAGTCTTGCGTGCGAGCCGGAGAACCTCGTGCAGCAGGCGCGTCTGCGCGTTCCCATAAAGGATGACAGGCAGGGCTGCGATGAGGAACATGCAGAGCCGGATGCCCGCTGACAGCCACTCATGTTCCACGTGGGGCACAAGAGCATCCGCCGCGATGCCCGAGCCCTTCAAGGCGACAACGCACCATGCCAGGGGCAGGTAGCACATGGCAAGCTGGGCGAGCATCTTGCTGCGAGGCCTGTAGTACCTTGACAGCACTTCGTAAAGCGACATGAAACTCGCGACGAAGTAGCCCAGCCCGGCGCCCATGGCAATCGTGCTCAAATGCCCGCCCCGGCTTGCGTACCAGGTGCCGAAGCCCCAGATGACCGCGGCGCCAATACACTTGTTCATCACCACAAACCAGTCTTTGTTCAGGGCGATGAGCAGCGTATTACTGGCAACGGGCAGGGCCAGCAGAACGCTGGCCAGCGACAGAATCTGGGCAGCGTAGATGGCGCTCTCGAACTTGGGCACAACCGTGCGCACCATGGGCGGCAGCAAGACGAAGGCGCATCCGGCCGCCACCGGCAGGATCGTCGCCGAAGCGATGGTGGGAAGCATGACGTGACGCCGTACGCCCTCCACGTCATCCTTCGCGGCGTAGCTCTGCAGGATCCGCGGCATGATCACAAAGCCGCCGGCTTCTGGGATCCGGTAGAGATATGTCGCCACCTGTACGGCCACGGAATAGAGTCCGAACTTGTAGACCTTGTCAGGATAGGATGTGACGATCACCAGGCCGTCGACGGTTCGCAGGAGTGTGTCCGAGAGAATGATGAAGGCGATGAACAATCCCGAGCTCACCAGTCGGGCGACCACTGTCCAGTCGATGTGCCAGGGGATGACGAACCGGCTGCCGTAGGCAAAGTAGGCCACGCTGATGATGAGGGCCAATAGCCAGCCCAGCATAGCGCCGCTCACATGATAGAGCGCAGCGCCGAGCAGGATGAAGGCGAACTGACTGAGCGTGCTGATTACGCTGGCGACGGCGAGTGTGCCGAAACGATCCCAGGCTCGAAGCACCACCCGGTAGAGTGCGTACACCTGCTGGGCAGCGAGGATTCCGCCACCTGCGATCAGCGAGACCTTCGTCTCCACCCCATAGTCCATCAGGAGGCCGAACACGGCCATACCGAGGCCCGCGAGAATGCCTGTGAAGGTCACGAAGGCGGCGCCGACGCCCTCGATTTCATCCACCGCGGCGGTGTCCTTGCGCCCGATTGCGAGCGGGAGGTCCTTGCTGATCCCGTGCAAGACGCCGAGATGGCTATGGGTGAGGTACTTATGGGCCATACCCACGAGGCCCATGATGCCCCGCCCGGTGGGTCCAAGCAGGTTCATCACGAGAATGCCGCGCACCAGCCCGCAAGCCATGTCGAAGTAGGAGCTGCCCAGCATCATCACTGCAGCGGCGATCATGCTGGTGCGGCGGCCATGGGTACGGTGGCTGTTCATCGAGGTGCTTTCGGACACGCGGGTATCCCTGCCGTTGTGGCCAGGCGGGGCGCGAAGAGGACTGCCCCGGGATGACCGTGCGCACAGGGCCCAACCAGAAGCTCTCCCATCTTCTGCCCCCCCGGGGTCATCAGTGTCAGACCCCGCCCCTCTACCCGCCCTGCGTCCGGTTCAAAGCGAAACGTGGGCCGCCAATGGCAGTCGCCCACGATCCACTGCCGATTCTACCTGTATCTGCCGGTATATGCAAGCTTGTTACTATTCAAGCGTTCCCCGAAAACAGGCGAGTTGGGTCGAGTCGGGGCGTCATCTCTTCCCGGATGCGTAACCGGCAACGAAGGTGCTGCAGGATTACCCAAGAGCCCCCGGAGGAAACGGCACAACCCCGCGGCGCTCTCATCATTCATTTCTGTCGCTCGCGTTGGGGGTAAGAGCGCATCGCGGAACGGCAATCCGGGAGCTTCTGCCCCCGGCTATAGGCTGCCGCCCGCTTCGCGAGCTGTGAGGCACGAGGCCCACCCGCAGGGTCCCAACACCTCCCGGGCCAGCGGAACCCGTGCCAAGCGCGGAGACCGGGTGATCTCGGCAGGTCCGGAAGCGCTCGTCCAGCGGAGCCCGTACCCACACAGCGAGAGCGCGTGGCTTCGTTCGGTCCAGACACCCTCGGGACACAGATAGATGACGCGCAGATGCCTGCAGGACTGAGACGCACCCACCATTCAACGCACAGCGGTGCTCCATGCTTCTTCGTACGTCTCGCGGCCAACATTCTTGACATGGAAGTCGCCAAAGAGGATGTTCCAACGCCGCTCGTTGAAACCGTTGCCCCCGTGCCACTTGCCATGCCCGTCGAAAAGAACGTTTACCCGCGCCGGGTCGGGCAAAGTCTCGGGCATGGCCCCCTGGAAGGCGATCTCAGTGCGCCACATGTAGCTGGTTCCGAAGGCCTCATACGAACTAGGGTGCGCGATCAAGGGTATCCCGGAGTCTTCAAGGACATCATATCCATCATCCGAGGGGCAGGCCCAGATTTGCTTGTTTCTTACGTATGGGTCAATCACTTCGTGAAGGTAGGGCATATAGGGGATCTGCGCCTGCCACTGCGGATAGCCGTTCCAGATCTGGGGGGTGAGCCGATCGGCGGGGTCAACGCCCCACGGGAAGCGACCATCGTAGTCGGTGCAGTACATGTTCATCGCAAGTCCCAGTTGCTTCAAATTGCTGGCGCAGGTGGTTGAGCGCGCTTTCTCCCGGGCGCGCGCGAAAACAGGGAAGATGATGGCCGCGAGCACCGCGATGATCGCAATGACCACGAGAAGCTCGATCAGAGTGAAAGCCCCGCGTTTTCTCGTCACCGGTGGGCCCTCCCTGGAGATCTGCGCAGTCTCGTCATAGGTCGAAAGCACGCTGAGCAAGGGATTTTACCGGCTCAAAACTCCGGCGGTGTTCGGGACACGGCCCCCGCATCCGGATTGCTTCGCGATGCTCCGCGCTGGCATAGCCCATATTCCGAGCGAAACCGTAGCCGGGATATCGTCCGTCGAGCTCCACCATCAGCGCGTCCCGGTGCACTTTGGCCAGGATCGACGCCGCTGCGACGCTGTAGCAGAGTCTGTCGCCCTTGACTACAGCTTCCGATGGCACAGGCAGCCCCGGTACCGGAAGCCCGTCGATCACTGCGAAATCCGGGGGGTGGCTGAGCGCCGCCAGTGCCCGGCGCATCGCCTCATGGGTGGCACGCAGGATGTTGAGTGCATCGATCTCCGCCGCCGACACTACCCCCACCGACCAGCACACCGCAGCGCTCTGTATCTCCGCCGCCGCAATCTCTCTTTGGCCGCGGGTCAGGGCCTTGGAGTCGACTACCCCGCATAGGGGAAAGTCCTCGGGCATGATCACCGCCGCGGCCACCACCGGTCCGGCGAGGGGGCCGCGGCCGACCTCGTCCACCCCGGCGATGAGCCGAAACCCCTGCTGCATGAGCCGCAGTTCGATGTCCCGCGGCGCGCTCGCTGGTCGATGGTTGATCTGGAGCCCCATGAGGGTGCGTGGTCCTCGGTCTTGTGGTATCCAATCTCGCGCGCGATGGTCGGACATCCATGCACTATAACGGCCCAATCATCAGGACAGTTCCGCTCCACGGCAAGGTAACCTGCTGTCATTATAACCAAGTGGGACGAGACCGTTTGCCACCATGCCTGCAGGCGCATCCCGGGTCGGCAGTCCCGGGGGATTCCGCCCCCGGCTACAGTCCGCCGCCCGCTCCGCGGGCTGTGAGGCAACGGCGCAGGGCGAAGGGCACGCTGAACGCCAAGTCGGCCTCAGCCGGCACGCATCCCGCAAAACCGATGCTCCTGACCCCAGGCCACCCGCTCGTTGACGCTGGGGCTTTGGATTGGTAGACTGGGCACCGTGCGAGGCGGGGGCCCGCCCGCATACCGTCCCGGCGCATGCGTCGGGGCCGTTTGTTATGCCCGGGAGTTGGAGGAACGCTTACCACCCCGGCGGGAGGCCGCAGACATGACTTTTCAGGACCTTCTCGGCACACTCAGCAACTTCTGGGCCGCCCAGGGATGCGCCGTCATGCAGCCCTACGAGCTTGAGATGGGCGCCGGTACTATGTCCGGCGATACCTTCCTGCGCTCCCTGGGGCCGGAACCGTGGAACGCCGCGTACGTTCAGCCCTGCCGGCGTCCCACTGATGGGCGGTACGGGGAAAACCCTAACCGGTTCCAGCGCTACTTCCAGTACCAGGTTGTCATGAAGCCCTCGCCCAATGATATTCAGGAGCGTTATCTCGCAAGCCTCGAAGCCCTGGGCATCCGCTTGCGCGAGCATGATATCCGCTTCGTCGAGGACGACTGGGAATCTCCAACACTCGGTGCGGCAGGCGTAGGCTGGGAAGTGTGGATGGACGGGATGGAGATCACCCAGTTCACCTACTTCCAGCAGGTGGGCGGCATCCAATGCAAACCCGTGACCGTCGAGATCACCTACGGCCCCGAGCGACTGGCCATGTATCTGCAGGAAGTGGATGACTACCGGAAGCTCAAGTGGTCGGACACCATCGGCTACGGCGAACTTCGTTTCGAGGAAGAGTTCGAGTTTTCGAAGTACAACTTCGAGACCGCCAACGTGGAAATGCTCTGGGCGCTGTTCGACATGTACGAGAAGGAAGCCTACGCCCAGATGGACAACGGCCTGCCCCTGCCCGCCTACGACTATGTGCTCAAGTGCTCACACACCTTCAATTTGCTGGACGCCCGGGGCGCCGTGAGTATCACCGAGCGCCCGGGGATGATCACCCGTGTGCGCAGGCTGGCCGGGCGCATCGCGAAAGCCTACGTGGACAAGCGCGAGGAGCTTGGGTTCCCGCTCCTCAAGGAAGCCGCGCAGTAGACTGCCGCAGAACCCGGCGGGTTTTCCGCCTTATGACAGGAAGGTCGTCACAGATGCCCAGAGACCTGCTGTATGAAATCGGCGTTGAAGAGATCCCGGCCGGGTTCGTGCTCCCGGCCCTGGAGCAGCTTGAGGAAGGCCTGCGGCAGGGCCTTGCCGACCTGCGCCTGAGCCACGGCGATATCTCCACCTTCGGCACTCCCCGGCGCCTGACAGTTATCGTCAAACAGGTAGCCGACGCCCAGCCCGACATCGAGCAAGAGTACAAAGGTCCGCCTGCGGACCGGGCTTTTGACGAGGCCGGCAAGCCCACCAAGGCCGCCGAGGGTTTCGCCAATACCCGCGGCGTGAGCGTGGACCAGCTCGAGGTGCGCGAGACCGACAAGGGAAGCTGGGTCTTCGTCACGGTCATGGAAGCCGGGCGGCCCGCCGAGGAGTTGCTGCCGGGCCTGCTGGAGCGCGTGACCCTCGGCCTCACTTTCCCGAAGACGATGCGCTGGGCCGACCTGGACCTGCGCTTCGCAAGGCCGCTGCGCTGGCTGGTAGCGGTTCTCGGTGACCGTGTGCTGGACCTTTGCATCGCCGGCGTCCAGGCCGGTCGCACCAGCCGGGGTCATCGCATTCTGCATCCGGGTGACGTGAGCCTGGGCGACGCGGACAGCTATCTGGACGACCTGCGGGCCGCGTACGTCATGGCTGATCACGTGGAGCGCCGCGAGGCCATCCGCGCCGCCGCGACCCGGACCGCCGAAGAGTTGGGGGGCCGCGTCCGCATCAAGGAAGACCTGCTCACCGAAGTCAGCTTCCTGGTGGAGTGGCCCACCTGTCTGTACGGGCGCTTCGACCCGCGCTATCTGGAACTGCCCGATCCGGTGATCGTCACCGTCATGCAGGGCCACCAGCGGTATTTCCCGGTGGAAGATGCTGACGGAAAGCTCATGCCTTTCTTCATCACCGTGCGCAATGGTGGCACCGAGGGCATGGAGACTGTGCGCAAGGGCAATGAGAAGGTCATCGAGCCACGCCTTGCGGATGCCGAGTTCTACCTGACTGAGGACCTGAAGCAGAGCCTTGACCAGCGCGTGCAGAGCCTGGAGCGGGTGACCTTCATGGAAGGCCTGGGCACCCTGCTGGACAAGACCCGGCGGCTGGAGCGTCTCGCTACCCATCTTGCGGTGACGATACCTCTCTATGCCGAAGATGCCGGCGCCGTTGTTGAGCGTGCCGCGCACCTGAGCAAGGCGGACCTGGTCACGCTGATGGTCGGAGACAGCAAGCTGGGGGAACTGCAGGGGCAGATCGGCGGCGAGTATGCCCGCAGGATGGGCGAGGACCCCGCTGTTGCCCTTGCGATCGCGGAGCACTATCGTCCCCGCGGCGCGGGGGACGTCATCCCCGAGAGTCCTGCCGGAACTCTCCTGAGCATCTCGGACAAGGTTGACAATCTCGCTGCCTGCTTCCGCCTGGGCGCGGTTCCGACGGGCTCCAATGACCCCTTCGCCCTGCGCCGCCAGGCCCAGGGAATTGTGGAGATGCTCACCGCCCGGCAGCTACACCTGGACCTGCGCGAACTCTTGGTCCTGGCGGTGGATCTCCTGCCCGAACCGGCCCTGGAACGCGAGAAGGATCGGGAGCGCGTGCTCGAACCGGCGCAGGCTGTGGATGCGTTGCTCACTTTCTTCGGCCAGCGCATCGAGTACCTCCTGACCCAGGAGGGCGTGACTTACGACGTCATCCGCGCGGTACTTGGGACCGAATGGACTGACGTTCTTGAGGTCTTCCAGCGCGCTCGGTTCCTGCACGACCTGCGCACTCAGGATCCCGACCGGTTCAACCAGCTGGTCACGGCGGCGGAACGCCCGGCACGCATCACTCGGCCCGAGGAGTTGCCCGCTGATCAGCCTGTCGATGAGAACCTCTTCGAGCACGACCGCGAGCGCGAACTCTGGTCGCTCTTCTCCGCTGCGGCCGGTGCGGTTCAGTCCGCGCTTGAGAGAGTGCCGGATGATTACAATGGGGCCGTCACAGCGCTCACGGCCCTGGCCACACCGATACATCAGTACTTCGAGGACGTCATGGTGATGGTAGACGACCCGGCATTACGGACCAACCGCCTGTTGATGCTCCGCGAGATCGACCGGGTGTTCCGACGGGTCGCAGACTTCCTGCACATCGTGCGCGAGGGCGACTGACCGGCAGCGACGGCTGCGCGAGGAAGCTCTCTGAATGAAATACGCCCCTGACCAGCTTTCAGGGCGCCTGGCGCACTCCGCGTAACCATTTGGTGTCACGAGACGAGTTCTGATGACCATCCGCGAGCGCATTGAGCAGACCGAGCGCGAGACCCTCAGCCCCTACGCGGCGCTGAGCGCAGATTCGCGCGGGCGGCGGCACCCGCAGGCCCCTTGCCCCGTGCGCACCGAGTTCCAGCGCGACCGCGACCGCATCATCCACCAGTGCAGCGCCTTCCGCCGGCTTGCTTACAAGACTCAGGTCTTCTTCGCGCCCACCTCGGACCACCTGCGCACCCGGCTGAGTCATACCCTCGAGGTCGCCCAGATCGCCCGCACTATTGCCAAGGCCTTGCGCCTCAATGAGGACCTCACCGAGGCGATCTCACTCGCCCATGACGTTGGCCACACGCCTTTCGGACATGCGGGCGAGCAGGCGCTGGACGAGGCCTGGCGCGAGTACGACCCGGCCGCGCATTTCAAGCACACCCAGCACAGCCTGCGAGTGGTGGACGAACTGGAGCGCGAGGGTTCGGGGCTGAACCTTACCGAGGAAACGCGGCAGGGGATTGTGCTGCACTCCAAGGGCCGGGCGGACTTGCGCGGCACATTGCAGGGCCCGCCGGACGCCACCCTGGAAGCTCTGGTGGTGCGCCTGGCGGACCGCATCGCTTATGTGAACCACGATATCGACGACTGCCTGCGTTTGGGGATCGTCTCTCTCGAAGACATGCCCGAAGATGTGCTCAACGTCTTCGGACGGCACCACAGCGCGCGGGTGGGCCGAATGGTGGAAGACGTTATCCAGTCCAGCCTGGACGCACCTGCGTTGTCCATGAGCGAAGAGGTCTGCCAGGCGACAGATGCCCTGAAGGACTTCCTGTATGACCAGGTCTACCTGTCCGAAGTGCTGCAGGTGGAGGCGCGCAAGGTCAAAGGCATCGTGCGGAACCTGTTTGAGCTGTACATGGAATCCGACGACGCACTTCACGAGGGCATCGGGTTCGTGCCCACCGATCTGAAACTCCGGGCGCGCCTTGTCTGTGACTACGTGGCCGGGATGACTGACCGTTTCGCCGTGCAGCAGTACGCTCGGGCCTTCCTGCCAAGAGGGTTCCCGGCGACGGATGATGTGTAGGCCCTTGTCGGCCCCTTCCCCAATGGCTCCGGGGCGGTGCCCCGTGTGGCCCTAATCTTGCGCCGGTTCCCAGGCGAACAGGTCGAGGTTCATGGAGTTCCCCAGCCGCTCAAGGCGGATACGGTGCTTGCCGGGTGCCAGCCGAATACTCGCGGGCTTGCCGTCGGGGCCATTGACCAGGAAGTAGCGCCAGTCGTCGGTGACCCGGCACCAGCCTCCTGTCGACCTCATCCGGACCACACCCCCGTCGGAGACCAGCGGTTTCCCGTCCAGTTCCAGCAGGCGCAGGACACGGTCGTGCTCCCCTGCGCCCCGGATCAGGAGCCGGTACCTGGCCTCCTGCGGGACCTCAAACTCCCACTCCGCCCACTGGCCGTCGGTATCCCAGACCGCGTGGCTGAGCCCACCCGAGGCCCCGATCTTCTCCATGATCTTGCCCTTGATCGCGCCCTCGCTGGCAGGCGTCTCAGCCTCGATGATGATGCTGCCCTGCGCAGGGCGGAACTCGGCGGGCAGCATCGTCGCGTCCGTGATTCCAAGCCCTCTCGGATCCACGGCAAGGCTCTGGACTGGCTGTCGGGCGGAGATGGTGAGGAAATGAGGTCCCGATGACAGCCAAAGTTCCGCCGAGGCGCCGCCGTTGTGCGGAGTGAGTTCCAGCGGTCGGCCGTCGCAGACCACGGACAGCGCCGCGGCCTCATCGGCCGGGGAGAAGGACAGGGCGTAGCGGTCGTCCCTCAAGACGGAGAAGGGGCCCCACCAGTAGTATGCGACTCCGTCAGCGCGTCTCTGGGCGTATCCTGCAAGACGGCTCTCACCCACCACCAGCGCACCAATCGGCCGGGACATCACACTCTCCGGCGCATCGCCCCAGGTAATTGTGTGGTCGCCGGCGGGGAGGTCTACCTTGAGCACGCCGCCGGCCGCGTTGGTGACATTGCCGTCCACGAGTACCCGCCCGGGCTGCCCGGTGTCCAGTTCCAGGCCTGCAGGTTCGCTGAGGGAAACCTCGCACAGGGACCCCTCCGGCGTTTTGAGCACGGAGATCCCGGCGCATCGCGCGGAAGCCTTCACGAGCCCCCTGTTGTCGTGTCGCAGGACCGTGCAGTCCACCGCGGCTGCCCGGGTGATGGTCCCGTCCGCCCCGAAGGAGGCACACAGCAGGTTACCGTCGGTGCTCAGGCCGGCTGCGGCCAGTTCGCCGGTCTCCCCTTGACCCCGGAATGCGGCCGCGTGTGCTACCTCGCCCTCACGCATGAGAACGCCCTGTCCGCCGGTGACTTGCAAAGGCTCGAAAACGGCGTTCACTGCTCCCGGTTCATTGCGGCGCACCTGCATGGCCGTCAGGAATGTCTCACTCTTGCGCGGTTCGCCGGGCGTTGCGGTCAGCGTCCACTCATCCACGTAGCGCTCCGGCGGCAGCGGCCGGGTGCTGTAGCCGTCCACAGGTTCTACCGGGTAGCCCTTCTTCACCTCAAGCTGCAGTCCCGCGGGCTGTATAAACCGGCCCTGCAATGAAGCCCGCCCGGACTCCAGGCTGAAACTCTGCGCGTCCGCATCTGTTGAAATGTCCGCCACCGAATGCAGGAGCCAGTCAAACTGCGCCGGGCCCTCGGTCGCCTCGATCTGGTCCTGGATCACCACGTAGCCGGGTTTGATGAACAGCGCCCTGCGCACCCAGCGCTCAACCTGCCCGGCGTAGACGTCGGGGTCAGCGACTGTGCCTTCGGTGTATCCGCAGGCGGTGGAGTCGAAGTACCCGGTGATCTTCCCGTCCGCTCCGAGCTTCCGCGAGCCCTGATCTTGCCCGTTCACGAGAATTGCGTTGTGGGCGCGGGTGAGTGTCGAGAAGCCCTCAAAGTGCGGGCTGCCGTACCAGTCATAATGCCCACCGTCGATTGCCAGCTTCTCGCCGTAGGCATGGAGCACGAATGAGTTCAGGTCTTCGTGCTGGTGACCCGCGTAGAAAGGGCCGCTGCGCAGTGCGAGTGTGACGCCGTCCCGGCCGTCCACCAGCGTGGTGTTGTGGATGGTCCAGCCAATAAACCTGTAGTGGATCGACTGCGGGAGATCCACCGGCGGTTTCGGGTCGAGATTATCCACAGGCCCGGGAGCGCCGCTGTACCACAGCGCATAGGGGTCACGGGTGCGCAGAGCCAGGTTCTTCACGTGGGACTGCTGCGCCGGCCCACGCACGCCATGGTTCGGGATACCGGTATCCGCGAAAGACACTGCCCACGCGCCAGGCGGCGCGCAGTACATGGGGAAGCGCGCAGTCCGCGCCAGCCACGGATGTTCGAACAGGTTGATCCCGCAGATCCGTTTCATCATGTCCGAGTAGTCGATGACGAACCACAGACCGTAGCCCCAGTACGAAATGCCCTCGTTATTGTCGCCCTGGTAGCCGAGAGCGCACAGGAACCGGCCGATGAAAAGCTGGCGCACATACTCGGCCCACTCTTCCGCCGCCGGGTGCTCCCCCAGCAATGCCAGCCCGGCCTCGCCAAGGCCGAAGGCGTTGAGCCACGCGTGATTGTTGAACTCTCGCCCGCCACCGGGGAAGGGGTTGAGCCTGGAAGCGAACTGCTCCGACCTGATCACGATGATGTCTCGCAGCCTTTCCCGATCGGCGTCGGACAGGCTGTCGTGAAGTGCGTCGTAACACCACACCAGGCCGCGCAGGAGGTGATGGGCGCCAATGTCTCCCCGGCTCATTGCGCTGCCGCCTTCAGGATCCCACGAGGCCGCTTTCAGTACCATCTCTCGGGCCATCTCGCGGACTTTCGGGTCACCCGTGATAGCGCAGATTTCGGCGATCTGCTGCAGACGCCGTCCCGTGCCGCTGGTGATGCCCCCGTGCACTTTGCCGTACCAGTCGATCCACGTGGGCCAGTCGGGGTTACCCGGCGCATAGGGTGGCGGGTCGTCCGGCACCCCTTGGCGGTGCAGGTTCTCGGCCTGCCTTACAAGCTGTGCGCGCTCGGAATCCGTCACTTCACGCACCGGCACGACCCACGGACGCTTGCGGGCCTTGATTTCAGCCACCGGCACCGGGGCCGTGGTGAACCGGTGAGCTTCCGGGGTTATCTCAATGCGTGCGGTCTCGGTGTAGCCCGAACTCAGCTCATCTTCGGACCACACGCGCCAGTACCAATCGCCTGGTTCCAGCGGGGCATCGGGAGTGTGGAAGTTCAGGGATGTGGTGACCTTCACAGTGGCGTTCTCGGGAAAGTCCGGGTCCCGCGAGTATTCCAGGCGCGAGGGCCGGGCCGTGCGCGACCAGTTGAACAGGGGCGGGTTCGCGGTGGACACCCGTGATGCCTCGGAGCGCCTGCCGGCGAACTCTTTGGTCTCGAGACGGATATTATCCAGCCAGACGGTCATCAAGGCTTGTGTATCGCCCTCGGCTCGCCCATACAGGTTGAGATGGCTCAGTTCCTTCCCCAGCGTGAGCACCCCGCCGTTCGGCGAGTTCAGCCCAGCCACCCGCACTTCCGCGGTTTTCCAATCCGAGTTGAACTTGTCGCTCCCGAACCATTGCTTGCCCGTGGGGTCGAAGAACAGCAGGCCCAGATACGCGGCGCGCTTGCCCTCCTCGATCTCCTCCCGGTGGTCGAAACTCAGCACCAGGTTGCGCAGGAGCTTCATGGGCCGCCGGATGGTCACCGTGCAGTAGCGCGAAGCCCGCTTTGAAGTTATCTTCAGGCAATGCCCTGCGCCATTCGGACCAAAGGGGACAATCTCGGCGGTGCAATCCTGGAATTGCAGGCCCTCGTAAGCTGCGAGGTCCGTCCCCTGCTCGAAGTCGTACTGGAAGACTGTTTCGGCGTGGAGCGGAACCGTGATAATCGTGAGCGCCCAGGCGGCGAGGATCAAGCTGAGCACGGGGCATCAACTCCAACTGAAGCGTTCCATTCCCTTTCGCTGTTCCACCGCCTGGACCCTGGCGGCCGGCGGAAACGACAGCGCGGCGGATGGCCTTTTCAGGCGCCGCCGCGCGTGGGTCGTCGGTGCTCACATCGCTACTCCTCGCCCGTCCACTTCCCCGGCGCCGGCCGTGCGATTTTCGTCTCGTCGTACTGCGGCTCTTTCATGCCCGCTTTGAATATCTCTCGCTTGCGTTTCAGGTACCACAAATAGGCGTCGTAGGGCACATCCGCGGGTACGCGGTGGTCACAGAAGGGGATAAAGCCCCCCTCGTCCACCGTGGGCTTCAGGCGCATGAGTTCAGCATCGATGCCATCAGCGCCGGTATAGAAGGCCATCTTGTCGAAGCCGCCGCAGAGCAGCAACTGCTTGCCGAACTGGGCGCGCATAGCCACCGGATCCGAACCGCCCCGCACTTCGATGGGGAACATGCAGTTGATGCCGCCGGCGAGGAACTGCGGAATGATCGGCACCACATTGCCGTCGCAGTCGGTCCAGTTTACGTCCACGCCGTGCATGTGGCAGATGTCAGTGATCCGCTTGTACCGGGGCACCACGTGCCTGTCGAAGAACGCCGGCGACAGGATCGGGCCGCTGTTGAAGCAGATGTCCTCCCAGCCGGCGCCGAAATCGCACTCCACCTCACTCAACACCTTCTCAATCACCGTGCAGCAGACCAAGCACAGCTGCTCGATGATGTCATCCAGCAGATCCGGGTCGTCGTAGGACATGAGCCCGATGTTCTCGAATCCGATCCAGTTCCGCGGGACGCCGATCATGCTGCCGATGTTGATAGACACCGGGTGTTCGGCCTCATTGGCGCGCTTCACCGCGGCGTCCCAGTCGTCGCCCTGGGGCAGGCGGCGCGGGTCATTCGGGTCGAGACGCTCCTTGAAAAGCTCCCAGTCGTCCCGGTTCTTCAGGCCGAACTCCAGGTAATGCGGAATCGTGTGAATGACGCCCTTGCGCTCCTGCATGAGCGTGCGGTCGCCATTGCGGTAGACGATGTAGTCGTCAGTCTCCTCAACAATCTCCGTCTCGAAACCGGGGAGCAGGCCCACGTTGCACGGGAATCCGCCCCAGTTCTCGATACCGAAGTACTCATAGGCTTTCGCTTCATTGTCGATCTCGGGCGGCAGGCCCTGCTTGTGCCAGTTGGGCAGGGTCTCCGCCCAGTAGCCGAACTCGAAGAACGGAATGCGGTCCACTTTCTGGTAATGCATGACGCGATTGAAGCGCTGCCGGAGGGTCAAGGTGAGTGCCGCCTTTCGTTGGAGTTTGCAGAGCCGCTGGTTCGACACGCATCGCGGAATGACCTTCCGGGGTGCGGGCACACACGACAACGGGGAGCCCGGTGGTCCAGGCTCCCCGCGAAGTGCGTGAGGCGCAAAGCGGCTAGTTGCAGTCCCAGTGGCTCGCGACGATGGCCTCGTTGTGCCGCATCCACTTGGCGTGGCCGTCCAGGAACCCCATGTTGCAGGTGACGCGAATGCAGCGGCGTACACGGGCCCCTCAACGGCGCAGACCCACCGTTCGCTGCATACTGGCTTCTTTGACGACCCAGTCTGGTACCGCGAACGCCGCCGCTACCAGTTTGTACAATGCCCCTTGGAACGGCTCTCCAAGGCTAACCGTCAGCACCAGAGCCTCATCGTCAGCGCATATCGGTCCGTTGGGGTACAACTGGTGCTCGCCGAACTCGTACTGTTGCCTCAGGTAGGTGCCTTCGAGACTTGGGTCGGTCACCGCGAAAACGTACACATGGCGCCCCATCTCGAAACGCATCCGCAGACGCGGCCGGTTGCGGAACTCATTCCATTCCTTGATGAGAGTTGCCTTGGCTGGAGCGACCAATGCGAGCGACCACCTCAGATGCCGGCGGACCAGTTCGCTCTCGGATATCCGATCCCTTGAGCACCCGAAGATCGGGGTATTAGGGGCTGCGAGCTCGCGGGCGATGAGGCCAAGGTCATCGTCATCCGCTGGTCGAACCCTTTCCCACCAGTACTCATCGTCGATCAGCCAGTTCTCAGGTTGGTGAGCATTCGGGCTCGCTTCCCTCAGGGGCGCCTCAACGACGTCTAGTACCTGAGGCTCACCCCCATCCTCGTACTTGTAGTCACACGGCATCAACTCACCGTGCTCGCGGGCGGAGACAGGCCTAACCCAACCGTTGCCATCGATCCGCAGTCCGGCGATGCAGCGTCCATTGTGCTTCCTAGAATTCGCGAGACAGATCATCCGCACGCTGTCGCCCCCCCTATATGTGCCTGACCTGCAGGTCCCCCCAGCGCTCCGCGAGGTATTCGGCCACTAGCCTCCTGTGGCACTGTTCCGGTGCAGCCTCACTGCAGAGGAGGACTGATGGCTGGGCGAACTCAGCTCTGTCGATGACGTCCTCAATGTGGCGGTCTCGCATGAGCGCCACGAACTCCGCCTCGTATCGCGACCAGTCTTCCAGTTCACGGTACTCCCTCAGCATCTCCGCGGTCGGGGCGAACTTGGGTTCGTGCCGGTAGTCAGCGTCACAGATGGCTTTGAGAAAGTAGGCCAAGTCGTCTCGCTTTGTGAAGCCTGCGAGTTGAGACACATTGTTCAGACGCACATCGATTAGCTGCTTTATCCCATGTTCCTTGAGAAGGCCGAAGAAGACAGACGCGCTCTTCTTCGCAAACCCAATCGTATAGAGGATCAATCCGGTCACTCCGTTCAGAACAACGCGGGTTGCAGCCCACGTGCTCGTCGCATCTCAACCTGGGTTTCGGTCTCCACGTCTCCATTGCCCCTGATGTGCAGCACGTCCGCCCCGGCGTCCGTGAGCACCTTGCCGAGCAGCACGTGTCGATGGCAACGCACGGGGTCCTCTTCGCTGCACATGAGAGCTGTGACGGATCGCGTCGCCCTGGTACCGACCACCGCGATTGCCTCGCGGAAGAGGTCTGTGTCGGCAATCGTGCCATACTGAACGCGCCCGATCTCGTCGTAGTATTCCGGTCCATCGGGGAGTCCGCCTAGTGCGTTTCCTAGGTAAAGATAGCCGATGTCCGCAGTCTCCAGAGCGGTGCGCAGGGCAGTCCTATCAAAGTGCCTGCCCTGTTTCGAATAGGGTCGCGAACGGACGTCGATCACCAGACCGACAGAGTACCTCCGGAGCAGCCCAACGAACTTCTCAATCGGGTGGTTTGAGTGACCGATTGTGTAGACACGCGCGCGCTCACTAGCCCGCTCCATCTCGCCTTCTCCTATCACTGTATCGGGGGGGATTCCTGCTACACTTCGGTGGCTCAAACAGTATCCCGTATTCCCACACTTGATCGTACCCTTAGCCATGAGGTGTGTCAACCCAACCTGCGGTTCGTTACCGCGCCGTCACCACGTACTTCTCCACCATCTTCACCGGGTGGTAGCTTTCCTTGGCCTTGCGCAGGCCGGGTTCACCCACATCCTGCTCGCGGTTGACGTACTCGAAGTCCTGCCATTCATGCTCCAAGAACTGCTGGTTGATTGCCTGGAACGCACCGTGCAGGTCAGGGCTGGCTTTCTCAATGTGGATGACCACGGTGGTGTCATTCAGCGGCTCTCCCAGCGCGAAAGCCTGGACTCTCCCTCTGACCATGAGACACCCGCCGGTGATCCCCAGTGCGTCGAGGTTGGAGAGCGCTTCTTTCACCGCCCGGGCTTCGGCGTGGAGGCTGGAGTAAAGGTCGCAGTGCTTCTCGTCGCACCACAGGTCCTGCAGGTCCTGACAGGCCTGCACGAGATCGGGGGTGATCCGGTGGTATTCCGGTTTGAACTTGCGGGTGAATTGTGTGATGTGGCGCACCTTGTCCTGGTAGCGCACTTCGGGCAGGTCCACCAGGTCCCGCACCCGGTACACGTAGTCCCAGTTGTCGCGGTCTGACTCTATGCTGAACTCATCCGCGGACAGCCCGAGCCGGGCTATCGCCGCCTCACCGATCCGCCAGAGTCGCGGGTTGTGCTCATGGTCGGCCATCCACTCCAGACAGGCGCGAACCTGGGCGGTTCCCGCGGCTTCGCCCAGCGGCGGCAACAGGAAGGAGTCTTCCGGGTCAGGCCGCAGGGCCAGGAGGCAGACGGCGCCCTCCAGTTCGGTCACCTGCAGACCGTACGGGTGCCTCCAGATGTACAGGTTGGTGAAGGTCAGTTCGGACGTCTCGGGCTGGAGTTCGTGCAGGAGCGCGTCGATGATGGGCTTGTGCTCGATCTCCAGCGCCTCCATGTCTGGGAACGTAGGGAGCTCCTTCAAGGTCGGGTCCTCCCGGTGGAAGGGCTGAGATGGGCTTCAATAAGGAGCAGTTTCGACGGAGAACCAGCACATCCCTCCGAGAAAATCCATAACCAGGAAACATATTTGCAACTTTAGCGTTTGATAATGCGGAGCGTTGCATGTACAATCGCGGTTCGCGCCCGGTAACCGGGTACGAGTGCTGCAGAAACCACACCAAGAGGTGGAACCCATGGCGAAAAGGTCGGGCTTCACGCTTATCGAGTTGTTGGTCGTCATCGCGATCATCGCGATCCTCGCCGCAATCCTATTCCCTGTCTTCGCACGAGCCCGGGAGAAGGCGCGCCAGACCAGTTGTCTCAGCAATCTCAAGCAGTTGGGCCTTGCCGCGCAAATGTACGCCCAGGACTATGACGAGACCCTGCCGCGCTTGAACATCGGCCCCGGGCCGCTCACCTATACGCTGCCCAATGGCACCACGTACTCCGGCTACATGCTCTGGCACACCAGCATCTACCCGTACCTGAAGAACTACCAGATGCTTAGCTGCCCCAGTGACTCGGTGCGCTACGCCGGCAACTATACGGGCGGCGGCTCCTACGGTCTGAACTCGCTGAACAGCGGGCAGGCTCTGGGCTCCATCAACTACCCGGCGGAATCCATGTTCTTCGCCGAAGCCAATGGCGGCGACTCGTACAATCTCGACGGCGACACGGCGGGCGCGAATGACGAGATGCTGGCCGCGCCCAGGCACAATGACGGGCTGAACAACGCTTTCGTGGACGGCCACGCCAAGTGGATGAACGTGAAGAATATCCCGCCGTTCGGCACCAGCAGCCGTTACTGGTATGGGCCGTACACCGGCAATAACCCGTAACCAGCCGCTTTTTCTGCATAGCCACAATACACAGGGACCGCCCCCAAAGGCGGTCCCTGTGTCGTTGCTTGTTTGACTCACCGCGGCAGGTCAGTCCCAGAGCCGCACCAGTTCGAGATTCCGCACTTCCAGCCAGACGTCATCCTTCCGGGTATTGAGGCCCACCATCAGGCCGTGGATGGCGTCGGTGTCCAGCTTGCCGTTGGCATCGGCCTGGGAGAAGCTGCCCCAGACCAGGTCCGCGAAGGATACGACCACTGTCTTCCACTCACTACTGGCGGGCCACGGGCCGCCGGTGAGGTAGCTGGTCCCGCCGGGCTCCATTATCTGCAGGCGCACGCCGATCTGGTCATCTCCGCCGGTGCGATACTCCAGGCGGATCCCATCATAGTCCGAGAAGTCGCGGGGCTGGTCGAAGACCACCCGAGGATAGCACCAGCGGTCGCCCGCCTGCCGGAAAGCCACTTCGAACCGGGTGCCGCCACCCTCTGCCGGCTTGATCTCCATGGTCCCATTGCCCGAGACGTTCTTACTCCAGGCCGACGGGTCATTGAGTTCCAGGCTCCGGGCATCTCGGGGCCGAATGCGGGTAGCGTCGAAGCGGAAATGAGAGACCGACGGAGCGGGATCGCGGCCTTCCACGATTGCCCGCACCGTCACTTTCTGAATCTCCCGGCGCGGCTTGCCCGGGATGAGCTTCACGGTGAACACCTGCCGCGCCATGGGGCCGAGTTCGAAAGCGGCCCCCCCTGTGGGCTCGGCGGTCCAGCCCTGGGGCAACTCGAACCGCGCCTGTCCACGGACGCTATCGGTCTCGCTGAGATTGCACAGTTCCACCTGATACGTGAAAGGCTCGGCGATCAGGTAGGCATTTGCGCCCTTGTCCAGCGACGCCAGGAGCGCCTGCCCGCGGATCACCAGCGGGTCGGGGTTCGTCTCGGGCATGCTGCCGGGCTCGCGCACGTCCCCGCGCAGACCGGCCAGCATCTCATCGCCACCGTCCAGGATGTAGACAGGGGATTGTCCGGCAGTGAGCGCCAGAATCCCGCCGTTGGTCTGCACCTGCTTCCGCCGACCCAGGAGGTCGGCCACGGTCACGCTCCGTTTCCCCGTGTTGACCTGCACCGGCGTGTCCTTGTCCGCCCAGACCACGAGGACCGGGCCGTCCCCGCGATCGAAGGCCATGCCCCACAAGTTCTGAGCATTCGGCCCGAAATCATACCGACCCAGGTACCTCGCATCGCCGAGGAGATCCACCGCGGCGGCAATGGCGATGAACCCGGGCCTCGGCGAGAGGTCCTTCCGCAGGGCCCCGAACTGGACGCCGTTCTCCAGGTAATACGGGTATACGAAGAAGAAATGTTTGTCGGTCCCGGCCGCCAGGGAAGACGCGAAGGACGGAGCGATGAACCGGGCCTGCCGGGCTTCGGAGTCCGCGTTCAGTTCGCCCCCCGGCTCGTTAGCGTCCAGGCGGATTCCGGCTTCAGTCAGCCACACCGGACGGTCTTCGCACTGGTAGCGCTCCAGCATCTCCAGGTACCCGCCAAGGGTGGGAGCGTAATGGTCCGGCGGCGCATAGATGTGCCAGTTGAAGATATCGAAATAGTCTGAAATGCCCGACTCGAACAGGTTCTCGTCGAAAGCGCAGTATCCCCGGCAGAAGGAGCCCAGGAGCACGGGAAGGTGCGGGTCTCCTGCCTTGAAGCCCAGGTAGGCCGCTTTCTGCAGGCCCGCGAAAGTGTCGCCGAGATCGGGCCAGAAACCGATGTCCGGCTCGTTCCAGACCTCCCACGCCGCGACCTTGCCTCTATAGTGCTCCGCAGTTCGCTTCGCAAAACGGTACACATCTCGCAGGTCGTGGGGATTGCGGCTATCACCGCTGTGGGGCCGGGTCCAGCCGGGGCTGTCGTGGAAGATCTGGTAGACGCGCACGCCTTCGGCAGTGAACACGTCGGCCACTCTGTCATAGTCGCGCCCGCCGGGCTGGTAGTTGACCTCCCCCTCTTCCGGCTCGGTTGCGCCCCAACTGTACCGCTCTCGCACCCAGCCCATGCCAATGATCCGCAGCATCTTCGCAAGCTGGTCATGTCGCCCGGCGCCTTCGAGCCAGGCCGTCGCTCCGTCCACATTGAGCCGGGTGTCCGGCGGGTCGTGAGCCGAATGATCGGTAACCACGCCGAAGGCCAGCATCGCCTGGGCATCACCGGCCTTGCAGGTGATCTCGTAGTACCCACGGTCCAGGTCCGGGATGGTGATGGTCGCGGTGCCATCCACCGGCGCGCAGGTTCCGGAGGCTGTCTGATTGCCCTCGAAATCCGTGACGCTCCAGGCGACCTCGCCATCCGCGCCCTTCACGGTGATGACCGCGTCGGTTCCATAGGCCATCAGGTTGCCGGGGCGGTCAGTGGACAGCGCCAGGTCCGCGAATGCGGGCATCATCCGCACCCCCAACAGTGTGACGGTGATGAGAAAGATAACGGTTCTCATGCGCGTCTCCCTCGGTCCGACGTGTCGGTTAGTCCGCCTATCCGCGCGCCTGGATATCTTTCAGCAATTCGGCAGTCTGGCGCACTCCCTCGAGCATGAGCCAGCGGGAACCCCAGTGCTCAACCGTGGCAACGCCCTCGTACCCGTCGGCGATCAGCGTTTCGAATACCGTCCGGTAGCTGACGTCGGAATACCACACCGTCTCGATGTTCTTGTACGGGTTAGGCTTCACATGCACGTGCCGAACGCGGTCACGGATCAGCGGGTAGCCCTCATTCAGCGGGTGTTCGCCGAGACGCGTGGCATTGTTGCAGTCCCAGGCGACCATCAGGTTGTCATTGGGCGTGATGGAGTCGATGATCCGGGCGATCTCGGCGCAGGTGCCGGAGTTCGTGCTGCCCTCGCATTCGAAGCAGAAGAGGACGTCCTCCTCAATAGCTTTCCGGGCGATGGGTGTGAGCTTCTTGGAGATCTCATCGATGATCTCGTCCAGATTCGGGCGAGGCAGCTCCTTGCGCGAGGGCGTCCAGAAGGCGAACCCGCGGATGATGCGGGTGCCGAATACGTGGGCCAGTTCGCACATCCTGTCGAACCACTTCAGGTGGATTTGATATTCCTCTTCGTCGCCCAGGCTCAGCTTGCCCACGGGCGAGCCGATGATGGCAACTCGCGAGCCATATTTCGCGAGGATCTCCTGCACGCGCGCAACATCCTCGTCGGTACAGGTCTGGACAGCGCGGCCGAAGATATTGCCGCGCAGTTCCACGCAGGAGGCTCCGGCGCGCTTGCACAGGTCGATCTGCTCCTCGAAATCCGGGGAGACTTCATCACAGAAGACGCTGACTTCAATCATTGTTCTTCAGCCTTTCGTATGTCCCGCACTTCAGGCGGGTTTGCCGGTCATCACTTTGCCGGCAGGTCAGGCCGCACCGGCTCCGGCGCGTAGGGTGCGAACTGGTATGCGTAGAGGTCGGCGTCCCGCAGTTCGAACCGCAGGCGCACCGGCCTGCCCTCCAGCGAGCGCACGTCACCACCGCGACCTGTCCACCGGACCACGTGCCGCAACGTATCGCAGATGATCGCCGGGCAGTCATCCAGGCGGTAGCCGTCGATGGGGTTACCATCCGCGTCCTGTATCTCCACGCGGACGCTGCCGGCTGCGGATGTGGCGGCGTTGATGGTGAGATTGCCGCCCTCGAAAGTGATGGGTTTGGTGACCACTTCGCCGCCCGACAGCGGGGCATTGGCTGAGACGAACCCGTCCACCCGCAGGCAGTAGCGCCGGATGCTGGTGGATGTGCCCTCCCAATAGCCCTCCGTGGCGTAGATCGACAACTCATTGGGTGAGTCCGGGATGTCTGCAGCAGTCTCAACCACACCCCAGAACGGATAATTGTCACCGTAGACCCAGGTGTCGCGCTGCCGGGGTCCGGGACGGATGAAGGCCTCGGGCCAGCGCCTGAAGGTCAGCCCGTCGCGGCTGGACATGAAAACCGCATCGGACAATGCCGTGGCGTAGCGGGTATGGGCGCGCTCCCGGGCCAGACGCTCCTCCAGCCCGGGCAGGTCGAAAAGGGAATCCAGCCAGCCGCGGTCCACATACCTGGCCGGGAATCCGATGAAAATGTGGGGGGCACGGTGGTAAGGCTGGATGGCGTTGGTGTACAGGTGCTCCGTCGGCGCACCCGGATACGAAAGCCACTGAGGCTCCGGGAAGTGCAGGAAATCGTGGGATGTGGAGGTCATGATATCCCGCACACCGTCCTTGAAATGCCGGTGGTATTCGCGGTACTCGCCCCGCACGGTGTCCCAGAACGCCAGGTTCTGGGAGTCGAAAACGCCTTGGGTGATAATCGGCTCGGTGCTCATCAGCGAGAAGTGGATCCCGTCGGCGGACTTGAGCGCATACAGACCGTGGGGCTTGTTGCCCAGGATGATGATCTTGTATCTCTCATCCGGCGGGCAGTCGGGGTTGGCGTCCAGGAATACCGCAGTATGCGCCGGGTCTCCTCCGATCTCGGCCACTGCATCCGGCATGAGGATGATGTTATTGTCCTTCGAGCCGTTGAACTCGAACAGTCCCAGGTTCGGCCGGGTCCAGTGGATGCCATCGCCGCTCTCCGCGTAGCAGAGGGTCCACGGGTGTTCCTCAAGAGCCTGCGCCGGTTCCCCGCTCATGCGGTAGTGCCCACCGTGGTAGTACATGCGGTAGACGCCGTCCTCCACGAACAGCGACTGGTAACTGCAGGCATTGCCCTCCCAGGGCTTGTCCGTTTCGAACACAATGTCACGACGTTCGGGCCGGTGCAGTTGCAGCCGCGCTCCCCCAGTCATGGTGGAGATGAGCGCGTCGTCCACCATCAGTTCCAGGCGCGAGCCGATATAGATGGGTTCCTGCGCGCAGGCCGGCGTGGGCATGAGCATCACCATCGTCCCAAGAATGGATATCGCGAGACCGGGCATTGGATGGACCACCCCTTCCCGGATCCAGACGCGTGCTGGCCGGGCAATAGACATTTCGCTCCAGGATGCCCGGGACCTGCCTTTCCAGGGCGCAACTCGCGGGCGGGAGGAACTCGGGCTCTGGCTGCCAAAACCCTCCCCCGCGAAGTTCCTGAATCCTTGACTTGGAGGGGACGGATATGTATACTTGCCGTTGCTGGTTGGGAGGAGTCCCTTCTTTGGCGAAGCGCCATTAGCCAGGCGTTTCGTGTCGGAAGAACGACCTTGGTCGCTTTTCCTCGGCGTGTCGCCCGACTAAACGAGGTGCCACCAATTGATACCGCTACTGTGCGCGCTGTGCGCGTCCCTTTGCGTCGGCGCCGCCACGCTGGCCAGAGCGATCAGGCATCGACCGGGTCTCGTTCGAGTGACGGATTCGGCGAAGGACTCGTTGCCGTTCCTGTACAGGTGGGCGAGAGACTCCTTGAGACGCGATTGAGACGCGAGGGTCAGTTACTGACTCTCGCGTTTTTTGTTAGCCATGGAGGCATCGGTGGACGCCGCCCTCGAACAGATTGACCTGATACGCGAGCGAATGGGCGTCGGGTACGCAGAGGCCAGGGATGCGTTGGAGGCCGCGGGGGGAGACGTTGTAGGGGCACTCGCGGCGATCGACCAATGCCAGAGAGAACAGGACAGCGCGCGGGGATTGCAGTATGCAATCGCCCGGATGATGGAGGAGGTGAAGAAAGCTCTTCTGGATGATGGGGTCATCGAGCGTATTGACGTGAAGCTCGGTGACGAAACGGTGAAGGCGGTTCCGGTTGCTCTTGCGGGCGCGGGAGCAGCACTGCTGGTGATCATAAGTGTACTGCTCGCGTACCTGAGACTTGAGATCATTATGGGCACGCGTCCAGACACTGCTGAACCCGAGACATGACCGAAACAGGCCAAGCTTGAGGTGCAACATGGTAAATGCCGTTGAGTTTTTTCGCGCGGCCGCCTTGCGAAATCGCTATTGCGACCTCACCCCGCTTTCAGATGAAGAACTGGTGAGACGTGCACAGTTGGAGGGCGACAAGGAAGCGTGCGAGTACCTACTCTTCAAGTACAGGAACCTCGTTCGGGCCAAGGTGAAGTCCTACTTCCTGGTGGGGGCCGAGAGAGATGATCTGCTTCAGATCGGTCTCATCGGGCTGTGGGAAGCGATCACCGACTTCAAGGCGGACCGGCACACCTCATTCGCATGCTTCGCGAAGGTCTGCATACAGCGCCAGATGATCTCGGCCATCAAGGCCGCGACACGGCAGAAGCAGGCCCCGCTCAATTCCTCGATCTCGCTTGAAGCATCTCCCGGGGATCAGGACGACGACAGGGCCTTGTCAGAGATGCTCACGACGAAGCCTGAGGGCAGCCCGGAAAACGTGGTGCTGGGTCTTGAGGGCGAGAGGCTCCTGCAGCAGACGCTGCGGGATGAGCTGTCTCCCTTCGAGTGGGAGGTCCTCACGGAGTACCGAACGGGGAAATCGTACAAGGAAATGGCTGTGGAACTGGGCTGCAAAATCAAATCCATTGACAATGCACTGTCCCGGATTCGCCGCAAGCTCCCGCAGGTAGCCCCTGAACACGCGGAGCGGCTGGAGATCATGGGATAGACTACAATAGAAAATGGCGGAAATGGAAACGGCGGCCAGAGACGGCCGCCGTTTCGCTTGCGGCTGATGCGGTCTACTGCTGGGCGTTGTCGACCTTGTCGAGGAGTGCCGGGTCTGCCGCGGGCTGCTCGGCGTTGCGCCCCTTGCGGATGCGCTCCTGCATCGCCTTCAACCTCTCCGGGTCGAGTTTGGGGCGGTCACCGGTCAGGCTGACCTTGGCGATCTCCTGCAGCCCGTCCACCGTAAACTGGTACAGCGTGCCACCGTAGACCACGAAGACGAAGCCCTCGGCAACAGCGATGGCGGGGGGCGTCTCGCGCTGCATCATTGCCTGCATGTACCGCATGCGGGGGTCCTGGGGGCCGCCCATGGGGCCGCCGGGCATGGGGCCGCCGGGCATGGGGCCGGGGCCGCCGGGCATCATTTGTGGGCCGCCTGGACCGCCCTGCTGGCGCTGGCCGCGCGGGGTGAGGCCGGGGACCCTGCCCTGCCCGGGCTGGGCGCCGGGCGCGAGACCGGGCAATGCCTGGGGCGCTGCTCCCGGAGCCGGGGCCGCTCCTGCCGCCGGCAGACCGGGAGGAGGTGGCGGTGGCCCGTCAACGACCTGGGCGCCCGCCTGCGCCGAGAAGAGACCGAGAGTGGCGAGTACCACGAAAATGACGCCGACGTTCCTGAAGCCGAGCATGGGTTTTCCTCCTGGGTCCTCCGAGCCCGGTTCGTGCGTCAGAGCAGGGCTCGCAGGTAACTGAGATTGTGCGCCGCCGCAGCGCGTGGGTCGTCGGTTGGTGGCGTTTCGAGAACAAGGTCTCCGCGGTAGCCGATGTCCTGCAATGCCTTGACCGACTCCGCTATCTTGACGACTCCTTGACCGAGAAGTTCACCCTCCCGGTCCTTGATATGCACCGCCGCTATTCGCGAGCCCAGCGCGCGTATCTCCTCCACCGGATCGTGACCGAAGGCAGTGGCATTGCCGATGTCGTAGTAGACCTGGACCGCGGGGGAGCCCACCGAGTCCACCAGGTGTATCAGTTCACCCGCGGACTTCCCGTACCCACGCCCCACGTTCTCCAGGGCGAGCACCACGCCCGCATTCGCGGCAACCGGGGCAAGCGCGGCCATCCCCTCGATCCAGCGCTTCGTCCCATCTTCCGAGCTAACGTCATCTCCTCCGGGGGTGACGGGGACGAGGATCACTCGGGCCTCCAGTTCGGAGGCATAGCCGCACAGATCGGAAAGCAGTGCTCGTATCTCCTCTCGCACCGCGGAGTCGGGACTGGCGGGACTGATCTGCCAGCACGCGCCTGCGCAGAAGGACAGCAGGCCGCCACCGGTGTTCTTGAGCATCGCGCGGACAGCCTCTGGGCCGCCCTTCCAGAGCGGGGTGTCCCGGTAGCCTGCGCCGATGTCCAGTTCGATCCCGTCGAAGCCGATCTCGGCTCCCGCTGCGAAAGCCTCCAGCCAGTCCATGCGCAGGCACCCGTCACGGATTCCGATTCTCATGTGGACCAGACTCCTGTGATTGAGAGTTGGGCGCGAGACGGAGACCTCCGGCGGATAACCCGCGCCCGAATGCAGAGTTCTCCGCAACTGCACGGTGACCTGCACGAAGGTGTGCCCGAGGTGAGGGGCGAAACGCGCCGCCAGTAACCACGCGGCTTGGCGCAAGCGTCCGGAGGCGAGTGCGGTGTCCCTTTTGATCAAGATGATCCGGCCCAATCTGGACGGACTTCCTGCCATTGCCCTGCCTGCGGGCTACCGTCTTGCGACGGCTGAAGAGTTCGACGATCCGGCTCACATATGGGCCGACATCGTGAGCGCGTCCTTTCCCGACACGGTCTGGACCGCCGACTATGTCCATGAGCATTACATGGACAAGGAGCAGTACGACCCGGCGGGGGTGTTCTTCGTCATGGCCGGGAACGAGGTCGCCAGTACGGCTTTCGCGTGGCGGGACGAGCCTGGAGAGAGGGTCTGCGGGCGGGTTCACTGGGTCGGTACCCGTCCGAACCATCGACGGCGCGGGCTTGCGTCGTCGGCGGTTATTGCGGTGCTGCGATACTTTCGTGACCACGGATTTGCGAGCGCGTTCCTGGAGACCAGTCCGCCGCTGATTCCGGCCATCCGGGCCTATTTCGCCCTTGGGTTCCAGGCGGAGCCGCGGAATGATGCGGAGCGGGTGGCCTGGGAAGAAGTGGTGTCGAAGATCCGCGACCTGGGTTGAGCCCGGTCAGCCGGCGCTTTCGGGCTCAGCCTGATCGCGGCGCTCCTGGGCTTCGCGTAAACGGCAGATGGGGCAGACGTGCATGGTGGTCGGCTCGCCGCAGGTGGGGCAGTCGTGGCAGGTGTCTTCCTCATCGTCTCCGGGCTTCATCACCTTGCGCAGGACTTGCCAGAAGATCATCTTGCCCATGGGCGCGCGCTGCTCCAGGAGGTCGAAGACATCCTTGAAGCGGTGGGAGTCGGGCACGAAGCGCGGGCAGGGCTCGTCGGCGATGGGCAGCCCCACAAGGCGCACGTACTCTTCGCTCGCGGTGTCCGGCACCTGGATTAGAGGCTTGACTTTGAGGGGCGCGAACCCGGTGGGCTGCAGGACCGGCGCGGGACTGACGGGCCGGCCGGACAGAATGTTGCGCAGCATGTACTGAAGCTGGTCGTCCAGCGTGTGCCCGGTTGCCAGAACGTTCGCCCCGATCCGCAGGGCCACCCGGGGCATGAGAGCCCGGCGCACCGCGCCGCAGACCGCGCATACCGGCCAGCCTGCGATGGGGTCGATCCGCACGCCGTGGGTATCGACGCGCTCCACCTCGAGGCTGACCCGGCTGCGCGAACACTGGTCGCGGACGACATCGAGACAGACGTCGGAGTACTCGCTGATGCCCATGTGAACGTGGATCGCTGAAAGCCGGAAGTTGAGCCGCGCCCGGGTAGCTGCCAGGATGTGCAGGAGGCAGGCGCTGTCGGAGCCTCCGGACACAGCGACGGCAACGTGGGCGCGCTTGGGGATCATGCGGAAGCGGCGCACCGTGCCCTCAACGCGGCCGCGCAGGAACTCAGGGAAGCATTTCGGGCACAAGGCACGCCCCAGTTCGCTAATGCGGATGAGGTCACCGGTGGCCCCGCAGCGCGCGCAGTCGTTGTCGTGGAATATCATGGCCCGTGGTGGTTGCACGCGGGAGTATTCCGTCCCGAGAACGTGCGCACCTGCACGGTTGCCTGTGCCGGGTTGCTCAACTATACTCGAAGTGACCTCATTCTTCGAACGGATGGTGACCGTATGCGCCGGTTGTCCGGACTGCTTGTGTCACGATGGGGACCAATACTGACGGGCGCGCTCGTCGGCATCCTGGCGGCGATTCTGGTCAAGCTCGGGAATCCCGGGAACATGGGTATCTGCGTGGCGTGCTTCAGCCGGGACATCGCCGGGGGACTGGGGCTGCATCGGGCGGAGGTCGTCCAGTACATCCGACCCGAGATCATCGGGTTCGTTCTGGGGGCGCTCATCGCAGCCCTGGCCTTCGGTGAGTTCCGTCCGCGCGCCGGGTCGGCGCCGGTGATCCGGTTCCTCCTCGGAGGGTTCTCGGTGGTGGGCGCACTCATCTTTCTTGGCTGCCCCTGGCGAGCATATCTGCGCCTGGCAGGCGGCGATCTGAACGCGATTCCCGGCATCCTGGGGCTCATCGGCGGGATACTGCTGGGCCTGGTGTTCCTGCGCCGGGGCTTCAGCCTGGGGAGGAACCATCCTGTGCCCGCGCCGGTGGGCTGGGTCATGCCGGGGCTTGCGCTGGGGCTGCTGGTGCTGGTCATGTTTGCGCCGCAGTTCGGACAAGACGCCGAAGGGAACCCGGCGGGCCCGGTGTTCTTCTCGAAGACCGGGCCGGGAAGCCAGCACGCGCCTCTGCTCATCTCTCTGGCGGCGGGGGTTCTTATTGGATTTCTGGCCCAGCGCAGCCGGTTTTGTACCGTCGGTGCAATTCGCGATGCTGTTCTGCTGAAAGACAACCACCTGCTCAGCGGCGTGGTCGCGCTGGTCTTTGCTGCACTCGCGGCCAATCTCGCGCTGGGGCAGTTCAAGCTCGGCTTTGAAGACCAGCCCGTGGCCCATGGGCAGACGCTGTGGAACTTCGCGGGAATGGTCCTATCGGGGCTGGCATTTACACTGGCGGGGGGCTGCCCGGGCAGACAAGTCTTCCTGTCCGGAGAAGGAGATTCGGACGCAGCGATATTCAGCATCGGCATGGTGGTGGGCGCCGGGTTCGCGCACAACTTCAGTCTGGCTTCCTCACCTGCGGGGGCCAGTCCCTTCGCCGCGATGGCGGTCCTGCTGGGCCTTGCTTTCTGCTGCGTTGTGGGTCTCACTATGCGCGAGGGCTAACGGTGTAGACGATTGCCCGGATTGAGGAGACGGTCGATATGGACGATCAGACTACGGTAGATGCGAGGGGACTCTCGTGTCCCCAGCCGGCGTTCATGACGAAGAAGGCCCTGGATGCCGCCGGGAGCGGTTGCGTGCGAGTGCTCGTGGACAACGCCGCATCGCGAGACAACGTGGCCCGACTGGTGACCAATGCCGGTTGGCGGGTGACGGTCGAGGAAGATGAAGGTGGGGTTTTCTGCCTAACTTGCGAGAAATAGTCTATCTCGACCATGCGGCGACGGTCTGGCCGCGGCCCGCATGGGTGATGGAAGCCATGCAGTTGTACATGGCGGAAGCGGGCAGCCCCGGGCGCAGCGGCCACCGGCTGTCTATCACCGCCGGGCGCATGGTGTATGAGGCGCGCGAAGCGATCGCCGACCTGTTCGGCGCAGCGGACCCCCTGCGGGTCATCTTTACCCGCAATGCCACCGAGGCGCTCAACCTGGCGCTGACGGGGTTGCTGAAGCCCGGGGATCGCGTGGTCACCACGGGCGTCGAACACAATGCAGTAGCACGGCCGCTGTTCGCGCTGAAGCACCGTGGGGTCAGCTGCGACGTGGTGCCCTGCGACCGGGCCGGAGTGCTTGATCTGGCTGCCCTGAAAGACGCATTGATGCGCCCGGTCCGAGTGGTAGCGATCAATCACGCCAGCAATGTCTCGGGGACCCTCGCGCCGTTGGAGCTGATCTCGCCACTGGTCCACGAGGCCGGTGCGCTTCTGTTGGTGGATGCCGCACAGACCGCCGGCGCGCTTCCCATCGACATGGGGGCGCTGGGCATCGACATGCTCGCTTTCACCGGACACAAGGGGCTGATGGGCCCCCAGGGAACCGGAGGTCTTGTTATTGGCAAGAACGCAGATCCGGGGCAGATCGAACCGCTGACTCGCGGGGGCACGGGTAGCCGCTCGGAACTGGAGGACCAACCGGACGCCTTGCCCGACCGATTTGAGAGTGGGACGCTGAACGGGGTGGGGATTGCGGGCCTTGGGGCCTCGGTCCGGAAGATCCTCGAGATAGGGGTGGACGCTATCCGCGCCCATGATATGGCGATCACGCAGCGGCTGCTGGAACGGCTCGGCCACATCCCCGGAGTGCGCATCCATGGGCCTTGCGACCCGAAGAGGCAGACGGCTACCGTGTCAGTCACCTTCGCCGAACACGTGGTGACCGACATCGCGTTCCGGCTGGACGACGAGTTCGGCGTGATGGTCCGCGCGGGACTGCACTGCGCGCCGTGGGCCCACCGGTCCCTGGGGACGCTGCCCCAAGGCACGCTGCGGCTATCGGCCGGGTTCAGCACCACAGTCGAGGACATCGACCGGGCCATTGAGGCTCTGAATCGGGTTGTGAACGCATGACCGAGTACGGATTCTTGCTTTTCCACACGACTTCCATGGCGATGCGCGCGGACAGGACGCTGCGCAAGGCCCAACTCCCGGCACGCCTGGTTCCCACCCCTCGGCAGCTCAGCAGCGACTGCGGTATCGCAATTCGGTTCGAGCTATCCGATGAAGAGCGGATTCTGGGCGCATTGTCTGAATCGGGCGTCGAAGCCGCGCAGGTCGCGCATCTTGAGACGCCCGGCTAGAGCAGTCGCGTATGTGCATCAGGGCAACACGGTCTTGAGGCCGGGGGGCACGAAACCGGCTTCCGGGTACTCGACCCGCACTGCAGGGGGCAGGAGGAGTTCGAACGCCTTGAGCCGTGAGACCAAGACAGGCAGTTCGGCCGGATCCACCGCGCGGAAGCAGATGGTGCGGTCGTAGCAGGAGCCCTGATCCGGGATGGTCCACGTCGCTGCCACGGGCCAGTCGCGTGGGATCACGCTCAGGTCGTACACCACGGCCACTTTCACCCCCCTCTTCTTCGCAGCCTGTGCGATGAACGCGGCGTCCCATCGCCCAGCCACCATCGCATCGGCCACATCCGTGCTTCCCAGGCCCCACACGTCCAGAATCGGCCCTTCCACCATGTACGCCACCGCGCCCAGATCATTGACCGCGATCGGGTCAGACCGGTAGTACGCGTTCAGGAACCGGGCCATCTGCCACTGCTGCAGGTAGATGCTTCGACAGGCGCCCGGCGTTTTCTGATGGAGCAGGATTCGCGGAGTCAGGGCGAGGCACGGCACCACAAGAGCAAGGGCGATGAGAGCACCGACGGGTGCCCGGTTCTCTGCATCAGCGCGCAGGCGATCGAGTGAAGCGAGAACCATTTCACTGACAGGCGGTGCTGCCGATACCAGAGCCAGTGTGATGAGGTACGCCTCGTAGCGCAAGAACCAGCCCGTCTTCGCCAGCGCAAGGTGGAACAGTGAGGAGCCGAGCAGCACCAGCAGCCAGTCGCCGGCGATGTCTTGGCGACGTGTGCGGTTGGCGGTCCACCACAGGGCACCGATGGCCGCGATGATCAGCGCGCCGGTGGCAGGCGCATCGCGGAAATTCGTGAGAAGGCGCCGCGCGTGCAGATCTATCCACTCTCTCAGGCCGCTCTTTCCCACTCCTTTGACCATCAGAGAGTTTGCCAAGAAGGAATGCCCCTGGGACATCTGCCACAGGCCGGGCAGGAGCACTGCAAGCCCCGCGCCGCAGGCCATCGCAGCCACGGAACGCCAATCGCGTCGCGAAAGCTTGAGCATCACCAGCACGAAGACAACGAAGCCTGATTCCAGGCGCAGCGCGGTCGCCAGCGCTGCCAGGACGGCCAGAACCACCGGAGAAGCCTTGGGTCTAAGCGCGTAACTGGTCAGCGCGAGCACCGCCGCCACATGCCACAGGTGCTCCATGCCCACCATCGCCAGCGGACCCAGCGGCGTACAAAGGACCACGGCGACCAACGCGATGCAACGGGAAACTGCCGGCAGGTGGAAATGCACCCGCAACGCATGGTCGGCGATGATAATGATGGCGAGCACGGCGAGGAGGTTCAGGGCCAGGGGCAGCCATTCCAGCACGCCGGTGACGCTGAACACGCCTGCAAGGAGCAGCGTCCAGGCGGGGCTGGAGGAAGCGGCGCATGGTGTGGCCGCGTTCACGCCCAGGGTCCCGGTTTCCGCCAGTGTGCGAGAGATTGCGAGGTGGATGTACGCATCGTCCAGGGCGTAGATGAGGCGGCCGTCGGTGGCGCGCAGGCAGGAGACGACCATGGAGGCGCTTGTCAGGATCGCGAATACGCACGCGACGATGAGCGGGTAGCCTTCGCGATCCGGTGCGCTGTCTTCGACTATGGTCTGGCTGTTCGGGCTGCCGTTCATGCGTCTCCCCCCCGGGGCGAGAGTTGGGTGGTTACCGGCCGGCTCGCGCTTGCTTCGCGCGGTCGAGGAGCACGGCGGCCAGTAGAATCGCGCCGCGAGCCACGTATTGGTAGAACGGCGGCACGCCGGACAGGTTCATGGCATTCTGGACCGTGCCCATGATGAGCACTCCTGCCACCACGTAGCCCATTGAGCCGACACCGCCGGTGAGAGATACCCCGCCGAGAACGCACGCGGAGATGACCTCAAGTTCGAAGCCCATGGACGCCATGGGCTGGCCGCTGGTCATGCGGGATGCCAGTACCACCCCGGCGAAACCGGCCATGAGCCCCTGCATTGTGAAGATGCTGATCTTCAGGCGCTCCACGGGAATGCCCGCGAGCCGCGCAGCCTCCTGGTTCCCACCGACCGCGAGGGTGTTTCGGCCGAATACGGTACGGCTCAAGAGCAGGCCGAAGATTACGAAGCATGCAAGTGTAATCCAGACCGGTGTCGGCACGCCCAGTGGCGCGGAGTTCCCCAGGACGAAGAACCCCTCGCGGCTGACACCCACGGCCTTGCCGTCAGAGATGATGTAGCCCAGCCCGCGCACGATCTGCATGGTGGCGAGGGTCGTAATCAGTGCATTGATCCTGAACTTGGCGATAACGATGCCGTTGGTCAGGCCCACGAAACCGCCCGCCAGGATGGCCACGGCGATGCCGGTGGCGACGCTGCCGGTGGCGTTGATGACCACCGCTGCCACCACGCCGGCACAGGCAACCACCGAGCCGATGGACAGGTCGAAATCGCCGGACGCCAGGCAGAAGAGCATGGTGCAGGCGACCATGCCGATGGTGGACACGGATAGCGCCAGACCCTTCATGTTCACCCAGGTGGCGAAACGGTCAACGGACAGGCTGCAGGCCACCATGAGCAGGGCGAACACCAGCAGCATTCCCGCGCGGTCCCAGATGGTCGCGAGGACTGGCCCAATCTTGGACGCGCCTTTCGCGCCGTCCGGCATGATATGACTCCCCTGAATTGCGTGTCTATGCGGCCGATTCGCTTGCCCCGGCGGGAAGCGCCAGGTGCAGGACCGATTCCTGCGTGGCCTGTCCACGGGTGAGTTCCCCCGATACCCGGCCTTCGCGCATGACGAGTATCCGGTCAGCGACTCCGAGCACCTCGGGCAGGTCGCTGGAGACCATGACCACTGCGATGCCCTGGTCTGCGAGGTCGTACATGATCGAGTAGATCTCGCGCCGCGTGCCCACATCGATGCCCCGCGTCGGCTCGTCGAAAAGGAGCACTCGCACCCGCTCGGATAGCCACCGAGCGAGGATCACCTTCTGCTGGTTTCCGCCTGACAGGTGCAGGATCAGTTGCTGCAAGGAGGGCGTCCTGATGCCCAGCCTATCCACCTGCTGCCTGGCGTTTGCTTGCTCCCAGCTCTCATCGATGACGAAACCCCAGCGCAGGTGACGGCGCCTCGCGCTGAGGTTCAGGTTCTCCAGCACCGAGCGAACGGGGATAATGCCCTCGTCCTTGCGGTCCTCAGGGCAGAGCACGATGCCCGCGCGGATCGCGTCCCGGGGTGAGCGGATTGTGACGGGGTTGCCGTCGACGCGGATATCGCCTGATCGCGCGGGCACCGCGCCGAACAGCAGGCGCATCAACTCGCTGCGTCCCGCGCCCACCAGGCCGAAAATGCCCAGTACCTCGCCGGCTGCCGCCGTCAGCGACACGGGTTCGGCCAGGCCGGGCCCGAAAAGCCCATCCACCTCCAGAACCAGCCTGCCCTTCGCCCGGGGCTGATATCCGTAGATGTCGTGAATGTCCCGGCCGACCATGCGGTTGACAAGAGTGTCGCGGGTGACGCCCTCGAGGGTTTCGAAAGTCTCCACGAGCCGGCCGTCGCGCAGCACGGTCACGGAATCGCAGATCTGGAAAATCTCGTCCAGGCGGTGCGAGACATAGAGGATTACCTGGCCCTGATCGCGCAGCCTGCGGATCACAGCGAAGAGATTGTGGACCTCGCGATCAGACAGGCTGCTGGTGGGTTCGTCGAAGGCGATGATCTTCGCGCCCCATGTGAGGGCCTTGGCAACCTCGACCATCTGCCTCTGCCCGATGGGCAGGCGTCCCACCCGGGCGTCCGGCGCGATGTCCTCCCCGAGGGACGCCAGTTGCCGGGTTGCGTCGGCACGCAGACCGCGGCGGTCCACCACTCCGCCACGTGCGGGGAGATGACCCAGATACAGGTTTTCGGCCACGGTCATCTGCGGCACCAGATGCAGTTCCTGGTAGATCACGGCAATGCCTGCCTGGAGCGCGTCGGCGGTGGATCGGAAGATCCTTGGCGAACCCGCGATTCGCAGGGCGCCCTCGGTCGGCGTGAGTGCGCCGCTGAGGATCTTCAGGAGAGTGGATTTGCCCGCGCCGTTTTCGCCGATGATCGCATGCACGGCGCCTTCTCGCGCGCCGAAAGTGACCGCATCCAGCGCGCGCACGCCTGGGAATGTCTTGCCGATGCCCTCGAACTGCAGGTAGGGCGAGCCCTCGTCCATTGCGCCGTCCCCCGGGCTACTCGTCCAGCAGGCCCTGTTCCTTGAGCACCTGCTTGTAGTTGTCCCGCGTAATCAGGCTCCCCATGGTCCGGGTGTCCAGCGGCGGCTCAGTGCCCTCAGCGATCCACTTATACATCATCTCAGCGGTCCCGAATCCGTGCTTCTTCGGCTCAAGAAGGATCGAGCCCCAGAAACCGGTGGGCTTCTCTTTTTCGAACTCCACGATACAGTCGGTGCCATTGATGCCGATGCCGATGACCCTATCCGCGCCGAACCCGCGGCCCTCGAGGGCCCGCACAGCGCCCAGGACCGCGTTGTCGTTCATGGCAAGCACCAGCCAGCGCTTGGGCTCGGGATGCTCCGTGAGCAGAATGTCCACGGCGTCCAATGCGCCGGGAACATCCGTAGTCTTCTCGGGTGCGCGGAAAATTCTCTGCTCAGGGAAGCCCGCCTTCTTGAGCGCCTCGATTGCGCCGTCGGTGCGCTCTTTCGCCGTGTCAAGCTCGTCGAATGTCACCGCGCAGACAGCGGTTTCCTCCAGCGGCCACTTGCGCTTCTGCATCTCGTCCCACAGGTATCGCCCCACGCTCTCGCCGATCTTTCGCGCCGAGATCCCCAGGTAATGGACGTCGGTCATAAACTTGCCGTCGGCATCCACGAACTGGTCGTCCACGGCGATGAGCTTCAGGTTGTGGGACTTAGCGCGCATGACGATTGCGGGCCCCAGGCGAACGTCAGGGGTGCAGATAATGAAGCCCTGCGCGCCGCCTGCCGCGAGATTGTCGATGGCCGCCAGGACTTTCTCGCCATCGGGCGCGCCGATCTTCACCAGCTCGAAGCCGTACTTGTCCGCGGCCTGCTGGGCGAACTTCCACTCGTTCTGGAACCACGGCTCTTCGGGCTGCTTGACGATGAATCCGATCTTGATGTTATTGGGCTTGTCAGTGCCCTGCTCGCCCTCTTTCACCGGGGGTGCGGGTGCATCGTTTGGGGCTGGAGTGGGTGGCTTCGCACAGCCCGCGATGAGCGCAAGGGCCAGGATGACCGTCAGCAGGCAGACCAGGCGCATGCGATCTCCTCCAGAGAAAGCAAATGGGCAGCTTGGGGATGACAGGGCATGGTTAGCCGGCGGCGCAGGGAATCCTTCCTGTGCCGCCGACTTCGAAGGCGCTCGCTGCGGTATTCAGGGCTTCAGAGTGAAGGTGACTTCTTTCGTTATGGGTGCGTCGAAGGCGGTGGAGTTGACCGTGACGGTGCCTGTGAGTTTCGTGCCGTCCAGGTTGAGGGTCCCATCCGTGAGCTTGACTGTCAGTCCGTCGTCGTTCCCGTCAAGGAGCGCGGTGCCGATGATCTTGCCCAGGGATGTTTGCTGGCCGGTGCCCGATACGGGGTATGTCCCGCCGGGGTCACAGCCGCCCGGGTCCGCGCACTGGATAAGAGTCTCCACCACCGTCCCGTCGAAATCCAGCTTCACCTGATACGGGTCGATCAACTGGCCGTTGCCGGAGACAGTGACGGTGAGGGCCAGGGAGACCTGGGCTTTCCAGACGCTGCCGTCCACCGTGTCAGTGGTTTCCCCCGCGATCGAGCCCTTGTAGACGTCGCCCGGAGCCACGGGGAGGACCTCGGACTCCACCAGTTCGTGATTGGGGTTAGCCGCGGCCGCCTGCTTCACGATCCGCAGGGCCTCCGCTGCAGTGACCCCACGCTGGTCCATGATCTTGCTGATCAGGGCGAGAGCATAGGGCGCTGCAAAGGACGTGCCGTTGGCAGATTCCGGATTGCTCACCCAGACGAAATCATCGAGGAGCAGAGACGCGTAGTTCGAGAAATCCTGCCCTTTCGATCCGACAATCAGGACGTTGTTGCGCAGAACGCCGGCCAGAGCGGGGTCTCCCATGATCTCGGCCAGCACGGTGTCCAACGGCATGTGGTTGTTCCCCGCGCAGAGCGTGATGACCAGGTTTTCGCGGTAGAACAGGGGCAGTTGGGAGATGGTCTTCAGCAGCGACTTCCGGTCATAGGCGTATTCCACGAGGGCCCTGCGCTGTACTTGGGCAGGCTGGTCGTCCCAGTCCGCGCCGTTGACCAGGCCGTGGTATGATGAGATATTGATGAGAGTGGGGGCCGTCTTGCGCTCATTGATCTCTTTCTCGGTTTCCCAGATCGTCCACGTGGATATCGGCCTGCTATCTCCGTCATCGCGACAGGCATTGATGGTGACGCCGCGGTCGGTGAGCACCTTCTGGACCTGGGCTCCGTGGTCGCCGTCGCAATCATCAACCACGGTTGCGCCTGTTGATCCGTAGTATCCCGCGAGGTGAGGAAAAGCCAGGTAGACCGAGGCGTTCTTGCGCACGTTCTCGATGTAGGTGCTCTCCTGCCCAACCGCCACACCCACCAGGTAATAGCCCACGCCCGGGATCTGCGCGAGTACGGTCCCGCCAAGTCCCTGGAGGAAGCTACGTGCCGTGTTTGCCGGGATGGGTGTGTCCAGAATCACCTGTACCTGGCCCGGGAATGCCGAGACGGTGGTGTCGATCCCGTCGTGTTTGAAGGTAACGTTACCGGGTGTTGGAGGCGGGCCCGGGTATCGCACGGCGTCGGCGAAGGGGTCTGAAGCGATGGTCGATGCGCTCAGCAGAATGTCCAGAAAAATCGCGGCGCCTCGCGGTCCGGGCCGGCCCTCTGCTCCAAGGTCGAAGCGAGGATCAACGGTCCCGCCCGGCTGATGAGACTGTCGCCAGGCCTCGACATAGAGGCGGAAGTCGGTTGCGTCCACGTCTCCATCGAGGTCGAAGTCGCCCGGGTTGGCGGCACTGCAGGGGACCGCAAGGGCGAAGAACCAAAGAAAAACGACTGTGAACAGATACTTCGGGTGTGTCACTTCAGCGCTCAACTCCTGATGCTATAGACGCCTTCGCGGGACCTGCAACTGGCCCGGCGATCGGCGGCCCCCTCGGCCAACCAAGCCGCGCGCTCGGCCGGCAGGACATGCTGACGGGTATGTGGAACCCAGAGAAAACAGACCAGGCTGCGCAGACTCGACGGAGGCGTTTGACTTGACCCCGTGGCACCAGACCAGACGCATTCTCGCCGCCGTAATCGCCGGACTGACGGCCTCCGTGGCCCATCGACACGGCCTGCCTCTGTGGCAGGCAGTGCTGCTGGGAGTTGGCCTGGCAATACTCGTTGCCAGCGTGGTACTACCCCTGCTGTGGAAACCCCCGAAAGACCAAGGGCGGAAGGGCCCGAAGCGGTAGTCATCGGGCCTCGAACCGTGTGCGGCTACAATCCCATCCGCTCATATTGCTCCGGCGGAACCTGCAATTCCTGCATGGCCGAGCGCATGAGATCTTCATACTCCACCTGCAGCTCGGTCCCCGCGAGATTCTCGCGCTCGTTGGGGTCGGCGCTGATGTCGAACAGGTAGTCCTCCCCGGTGACGAGTTCCGGCTCGCAGTGCAGGCGTCGCATGTCTTCTGGTTCCACCGGCATCCGGCAGACCGGCATGCCGTCGGCGTGGGGCACGAAATCCCCGCACTCCATGCGCTGATCGGGCATGGGTATCCGCCACCAGGGTGCGGTGGACCAGCGATTTGTATAGATGTACAACGGCTCATTGCTGGGCGTGCGCGCGGCGCGCATGTATGTGCAGCGGCCATCCGTGACCTGCATGTGGGCCCCGAACCACCCATACAGAGCGCTGTTGCGAATGCTCTGGGCCCGGCCGTCCATGAGCGGCACCATTGATCTCCCGTGACACGGACCGGGCGGCTCGATCTCGAAGCCCTCGAGAATCGTGGGGTAGAAGTCCACGGTGGTGGTCACCGCGTCTATTCGCTGTCCCGCGCAAAGGTCCCCTGGCATGTGGATCAGCATGGGCCGATGGGCGATGGCCTCGAACTGCGGGCAGGTGGGCTTGCCCCACCAGCCATGCTCGCCCAGGAAATGCCCGTGGTCGGTCATGAGAATGAGCATGGTGTTGTCCCACAGGCCGAAATCGTCCATGCGGTCCAGCACCCTGCCCAGCCAGCGGTCGGCCATGGTGACCTTGCCGGCGTACTGAGCGCGGATGTGACGCACCTGGTCCTCGGTGTAGTAGTCATTGCGCCCATAACGAGGCCAGATGAAGAACGGGCCGTCGTAGTCCGGGTCATACATGGTGTCATAGGGCGGCGGCACGTGGAAGGGCTCGTGGGGGTCGAACTCGTCCACCATAAGAAAGAAGCGGTCGTGGGCATGATGGTTGGCCTCGAGCCAGTCCGCTGTCGTCTGGAACGTGCGGGGGGAGAGGTAGTCGGCCTCGCGCTGGAACCTTGCCATGTTGCGCTGATATCGGGGCGTGAGGTTGTCCAGCACTTCCGCGGGCCGCGGCGCGGGTTCGGTCGCCCACGGGTCATTCTCATGGCCGCGGATGAACTCCCAGCCGTCGAAGTCGGTGTGGTAGTTCTCTCCGCCGTCCTCCCACAGGTGGTAATGGTCACTTATCAGCATGGTGGTGACGCCATTGGCCTTGCAGACCCGGGGGAGAGGGTTGTCGTAGGGCTCCAGCGATCCCCACGGCCGCCAGGGGAACTCGACGCAACCGGTCCACAGGTCCCTACGGGTGGGCATGCAGGGCATCGAGCCGATGTAATTATTGGTGAAGATGGCGGAACGCTCCGCGAGACGGTCGAGATTGGGCGTCTTCACCCAATCATTGCCATACAAGGGCAGAAAGTGGCGGTTGAGGCTGTCCATCAGGATGCAGATGACGTTCATAAAAGGCCTCCGTTGGGTGGGTCAACCCCGTGCCAGTCGCTGGATGAAGTCCAGAAGACCATCGAACGCATTGGACCCGAGGTCCCAATAACCTCGCTTGGCGGCTGTGCCGACGTGAACTTCCGGGTCCGCTTGGGCGGCGATGTAAGCGTGCGCGCGGGCTTTGCATAGGGTGTGTTCCGGCGTTGCGAAGACACCCCTTTCTCTGAGACAGTCCAGGAACTGCTCAGCACACGCGGCCTGCGGCGTGGTCTTGACGGCCTGCCAGCACAAGTCCTCAAGCGCGCCCTGCTTGCCCGCCCCCGGCATGATGTAGACACCAACGCGCACCGGCAAGAGCATGGTCTCCGTGAGCACGAACTCGCCTTCTACGAATTCGCCTGGCTTTCCGGGGTAGGGAAATCGCGCGTTCTGCAACGCCTGACACACGCTCTGAAATGCAGCCTCCGGGTCGTTGTCGGCATCTCGAAGGATGCCCAATCGAGCGGGTGGACTGTCCTGGGCCTTGTACAGGTCAAGGAAGCTGGGGTCCTCGCCCAGCCCTTCCAGCGTCAGCGCCAGCTTCGTCTTGCCTCCGAGGGGCAGGACGTCGATTGGACTGTCCGTATCATCCTGTCGCACCTTGAGTAATGCCTCTATGAAGGCTTGCTCGTGAGTACCCTCAACGATGAGGATGCGCCGCTCCTTGACAGAGATCTTCTGCCCACCCCCCATCACCGCACCTCCAGGCCGGCCTCAAGCGCGGCGCCAATCTCTTCGGGACCGTAGACCACGTCCACGATGCGGCCCTGCAGTTCGTGCAGCCGGTGGACGCGAAGCGTTGGCTCGGGAACGTCTCGCAACGCCTGCCAAGCGGCTTCAATGCACTCAAGGCTGTGCGTGGTTGCGAACAACTGAACATCGAACACACGACAGGCCTCTGCAAGCGCGCGCCACACTTTGACATGCACCGAGTGATGAAGGCCGTTCTCAATCTCGTCGATGAGAACTGCACTCCCGCCTGAGCTTGCGATTGCAAGCAAGAAGGTTGCGAGCCGGTTCATGCCGTCGCCCATGTCTCCGAGCGAGACCAGGTGCGGTAGCCCCACATCACCGTAGAGCGCCGACGAGCCTTCGGGCATCGGTGCTGCGTGTATGGCCTCCAGCCGAGGCTCGATGATGCGCAATGTGTCGACCAGCAAAGGGAGGCGTTTGCTGGTAACGAGTTCTCGCACCCAACCATCGAAGCTCGCATCATGTCGGCAGTCGCTGCTAACGAGAAATGGTGGCCCCATGGCGGATGAACGGGCCATGACCGAGTACGCTGCCGCTCTCGGCGTGAGAGCCACCCGTGCCCTCGAATTGCCCACGGGGTCCGTGAGTTCCGCCACGAGAACGGGAAGGAACTCGCCGGGCCTAACGTCGCCGTAGCGACGGTACCAGTTCTCGGCCTCCTCGGAGCCGAGCACGTCGCTTAGCTCCTCCATTCGATCAACCTGTCTAAGCACAAGACTGCCGTAAGCAAGAGCGTTCTCGAGGCTTGCCCCGGTGTCCCGCTCCGACGGCATTGCATCAATCGCTATCGCTCGGGAAGCGTCGAACCGGTGGAAGAGCGAGAGCCACGCCTCGGCACCCATCGAGCGACGGTCCCTCAGAGTGTATCCTCGTCGATCGAGTATGTCATCCAGGATGCGCACGCTCCCGTGGTTGCCGCGGAGATAGATCGCCTCAAGCAACGCCGTCTTCCCAACGTTGTTTTCACCGGCGATGATGTTGATGCCGCCGATGTCGGTCATCACCAGTTCCTCGAACCGGCGGTAGTTGCGGATCGTGATGCTCTGGTACACGAACATCAGCCTCCCACCGTAGTGGCCATCAGCAGCGCAGGGGCTCACTGTGCACCCCATCATACCGCCCAACCGCGCCCTGCCTCAAGCTCCCCGGCTTGTCCGCATCTTCGTTTGACAATCCCCCGGCCTTGGACGCACAATAGCGCGTCGTTTCCACCGCGTACGGGGACCCGAAGCCTCATGAGCCTCATGCACAGGACGGAAGTCGATAACAGCCAGTTCCAGGACCACCGCAGACGCGGCGTGACCCTGCGAATCATCCTCATTGCCCTTTTCGTCGCGCCGCTGAACGCCTATTTCATGGCCGACCTGCACCGCAGGGGCATTGAAGACCCCACGGTGGTCTCACTTTTCTGGAACTGTCTGTTCATGCTGGTGGTCTTCCGGCTGATCAACGGCGTCATCCTGCGCTGGGCGCCGAAATTCGCATTCTCTCCCGCCGAACTTCTGGCCTTCTTCATTCTGGTTTCCGTCACCACATGCGCAAGCGGTCTGGATACGCTGAAGACCAGCATCGCCACCATGCAGGGGTACGCGTACTTTGCGAGCCCCGAGAACCACTACGAGGACCTTTTCGGCACATACGTCCCCGAGAGCATGACGGTCAGCGATATCCCGGCGCTGGAACGGCTTTGGAAGGGGGACAGCTCCATCTGGGACCCGCGGAACTGGAAGGTCTGGGGACCGCCGATCCTGCGTTGGTGGGCGCTGTTCACCTTCATGTGGGGCTGCACCGGAGGCCTGGCGGTGATTTTCCGCCAACGGTGGGTGGAGCGTGAGCGCATGAGCTTCCCCATCGTCCAGTTGCCCTTCGAAGTCAGCCAAGTCAAGCCCACCAGTGTGCGGATGCCTGCCTTCTGGATAGCCTTCGGCATCGCGGCCTTCATCGGACTGCTCAACGGCTTCCATGTCTTCTACCCGCAGATCCCCGAGATTCCGGTGAAGATCGACCAGAGCCCCATGTTCAACCTGTCCAAGTATTTCGTGGGCAGGCCGTGGAACGCGGTGGGGCGCCTGTATGCCTGCGGGTACCCGTTCATCACGGGGCTAGGGCTCCTTCTGCCCCAGGATATGAGCCTGTCGCTGTGGCTGTTCCACCTGTTGTGGAAGGTTCAGTCGATCCTGGCGGCGTGGATGGGTATGACAAATGTGCGCGAGTTCCCCTTTCAGAAAGAGCAGTCTTTCGGAGGGTATCTGGCAATCATCGGCTTTGCGCTCTGGGCTGCCCGACCATACTTCAAAGAGGTCTGGAAGCGTATCCTGGGTGGGGGCGACCCCTCAATGGACGCGAAGGAGCCTCTGCGCTATCAGACCGCGTTCCTGATCTTTGCCGCGGGTTTCGTCTACAGTGTTGCGGCCGGCATCTCCATCAAGATGGCCTGGATCGTGTCCATCGCGTTCTTTGTGCAGTATTACCTGATGACCATGATCGTTGGACGCATCCGGGCGGAGATGGGCCTGCCAACTCACGAACTGGAACGCCTTGGGCCCACCGTGATGCAAGGCAATGTGCTGGGCCTGAACAATCTGGGCCTGCAGAACCTCACCTCCCTCTCACTGTTCTTCGGCTTCACCCGCGGTCTGCGCAATATCCCCTATCCTCACATGTTCGAGGGCATCTATCTGGAAGACCGGCTCGAAGGGGACAGCAGAAGGATGCTCATTGCCAGCATGCTGTTCGTCCCGGTGGGGGTCTTCTGCGCGTACTACTGGTACCTGCACCTGGGCTACATCCATGGGTGGGGCGCGGACTGGAACCAGTGGATGCCATGGTCCAGCCAGGAGGCCTGGCGCCAGTTGAGCGGCTGGATCAATGACCCGCAGGGATTCCACTGGGGCCGAACCATCGCCACGGTCGTCGGGTTCGCAGTGTACTTCGGGCTCATGGTGGTGCGGACGCGCTGGGTCTGGTGGCCGATCCATCCCGCTGGATTCGCGATCTCAACCACCTGGTACATGTCCCACATGTGGACGCCGATGCTCATCGCCTGGACCACAAAGAGCCTGGTGTCGCGCTACGGCGGGCTGCGGGCGATCCGGTCGCTCCCCGCCATCGCCTTCGGCCTCATCCTGGGGGACGTCATGACTGGTGCGTGCTGGACCATCTACTCGCTGATTACCCGGGTGAACACCTACGCCTTCTGGCCGTAGCCTCGGCGGCAATGGATCTCCTGCCACTCTCCCACGCCCCGGGCAGGTCATTCCCATTCCCGAGGGGAATAAGCGAATGATCGCCAGGGGCGCCAGTTCAGTGCGCCAAGACTGGAGTGGGCTATGGGCATTCCTCACCTGCTGGTCCTCGCATTCCTCATCTGCGCGCCATGCATCGCGCAGGAGAATCTGCTGGCAAACCCGAGTTTCGAGCTCACCACGCCCGATGGTGGCCCGCAGGCCTGGTCGGTCCGCGCTGGGGAGAGAATGGAGTTGCGCACTGATGGCGGCCGAACAGGCGTCAACTACGTGCGCATCTTCGACCCGGTGCCGACTGCAGGTGTGGGCGTGGAGTCCGCGCGTATCCCGTCGCGGCCCGGCGGCAAGTATCGGGCTTCCGCCTGGTTGCGCACCGGCGACACGTGCCAGCCGGGGATCTACCTGAACTTCTACGATGATGTGGGTAATCGGGTGCATCATCTTTTCCAGCGCATCCAAGGCCCCACGGACGGCTGGGCGCAGGTGAGTGTGGAGACGACAGCGCCTGAGACAGCACTTCTCGTCTCGACGCTGATCTACGGATACGCAGCGGATGTGGGGAACATCGATGTGGACGACGTCGAGATGATGGTAGAAGGCGGCAAGGAGCCGGGCAGCGGCGGAATCCCCTCCGCGGAGACAGGTGAGAAGAGCATGGTTGACATTGGCGACCGGCGCGAGCTATTCGTGGACAGCTATCTGGTGGACAGCCTGAGCGGGGATGCGCGACGGGTCCTGCACCATCCCGTGCCGCGGGAAGTGGTGCTCACCTTCGACAAGCCCTGGGAAGGCCCCTACTGCGGCTACTTCACGGTTTTCGAGGACGAGGGCAAGGTGCGCATCTACTATCGCGGCTGGCCTGATCTGTCCCAGGGTGACTGCACCTGCATGGCGGAGAGCGAAGACGGGATCAATTTCGTACGCCCGAATCTGGGACTGTTCGACTGGGCCGGCTCGAAGGACAACAACATCGTCTGGAAGGGCGAAGGTTGTCACAATTTCACGCCCTTCAAGGACAGCAACCCCGGCGCACCCGAAGACCAGCGCTACAAGGCCCTCGCCAGCGCGGGACCCAAGGCCCAACTTGTGCCCTTCGCGTCACCCGATGGCATTCACTGGCGTAAGCTGCAGGACCAGCCGGTGATTACCGAGGGCGCCTTCGACTCACAGAATCTGGCTTTCTACGACAACATCCGGGGCGAGTACGTGGAGTACCACCGGGGGTTCAAGGACGGGGTGCGGGACATCATGGTGAGCACGTCGCCGGATTTCCTGAACTGGACGAAGCCGGTATGGCTGTCATACGGGGACGCGCCGCGGGAACATCTGTACACGAACGCGATCATCCCCTACTTCCGGGCCCCGCACGTGTACATCGGCTTCCCGTGCCGCTTTGTTCCGGGCCGCAAGAAGCTTCCGACCCATGGCGAGGACGGCGTGAACGACGGGGTGCTCATGAGCAGCCGCGACGGTCTGAATTTCGAGCGCTGGGTGCAAGCTTTCGTGCGGCCGGGGCCGGACCCTCTGCGCTGGACGGATCGGAACAACTACCCGGCGTGGGGGATGGTGGCCACGTCGGATGAGGAGATCTCGATCTACTGGACTGAACATTACCGCTACCCCAGTTATCGCCTTCGCAGGGGAACGCTGAGGACGGACGGGTTCGTGTCGGTGAATGGGGGAGAGGATGGGGGCGAAGTGCTGACCCGCCCCCTGACCTTCTCCGGTTCGAGCCTGGAGATCAATTACTCCACCTCCGCGGCAGGGTCCATCCGGATCGCGCTTTGTGACGAAACCGGGGCATCTTACGAGGGCTTTGGGCTGGCGGACGCGGAGATACTCTTTGGTGACGAGATCACACACACCGTCAAGTGGCGCGGCAGCGAGGACGTCAGTGCGCTTTCGGGCAAGCCGGTGCGGCTGCGGGTGCGGCTAAAGGACGCGGACCTGTACTCCTTCCGGTTTGTTCGGGGCGGCTAGCCTGCCTTTCACTCGCCCCAGCCCGGGGACACTCGCCGGGCATTACGTTCGATCAGGGCGGCATCCAGGGCACGGATGCCGCCTTCGCTTTCCACAACCGTCAATGCGCAGGCTTGACTGAGCACAAGTGATTTGAGCAGGCTTGCCGGGGAGCGCCCGAAGAGCATAATGCCAAGGAGCAGGCCTCCATGCGCAGCATCCCCGGCGCAGATGGTCTGCAGCGGCTTCACGCCCGGCACAACGGGCACGTCCGGCCCGCGCTCCTCCAGCTCCGCAACACTCTCGCCAGGTTGCGAAATGAGCCACGCGCCGCGCCGGCTGTGGACGAACACCAGTCCCCCAAAACTGCGCCAGAGGCCCGCATCCGTGGCCCCGTATTCATCCATATTCACAGACATGAGGTCCGGGCTTGCGGACGGTCCTCTGCGCAGGCAGGCATCCACCGGCGCCCCACCCACATCCAGCGAGACCAGGGTGGTCGGATGCGTCTTCCGGATCGCGGCGATGATGTCGGCGTAGATGCCCCGGTCGGGGCCGCCGTGGACCCGCGGTAGGCTCCCGGCAAGGGCCACTACCTCGGTCGGAGGCATCTCCGCCGCATAGCTCACTGCCCGGTCGCGGCAGGCGCGGTCCCACAGGAGATAGGGGCTGAAATTGATCAGTTCGGCGCCGTCGCAGGAGACGATGTTCGCGCAACGCCGGTCCGTCTGCACTTCCCCGGTGGGCGGCAGGTCCTCCAGTCCAATCTCCACGTTCCCAAAGTCCCGCGCTTGCAGGCAGGCAAGGTACGCGCCGCCCGGAGTGAAGCGGGACAATGCGGCTCCTGGAACCTCGGGCACGCGGTAAGGAGTCGCACAACCGGGGAGGAAGGTGACCAGCCGGGCGCTGAGGCGCTCCCGGGCAAGGCGTGCGAGAGCCGTGTCCGCGGCGGGGTCAAGGAATGCCTCGAAGACCCGGGCGATATTGGTGGCTTTGCCACTGGCGTAGGTTGCGGTGATGACCGGGCGGAGTTTGGCTCCGGCCGCCACGTCGGGCAGTGTGACGCAGTGGCTCTCGTGGCGCAGGAATCCGGATTGCGGATCGCAGCCAAGCCGCCACAGCTCGTCGGCGGCGGGAGCGAGTTCGAGTACGGTCAGCCGGGCCTTACTCATGGCAATTCCCTGTGGATGCGTTGCATCTGAGACGCCCTGAGGATAGCCCTCAGGCGTTTCGTGTCAAGGCTCTCCGAGGCCCGCGCAAACTTGACTTGCGGCGGAAGGTGACCTATGATGCTTGATGGATGGTTCGTGACCGCGCGTGGGCAGCGCGGATGGATTTCGGGGCCACTCTCATCGGGGCTTGCGCAGGTGGACAGCTGTGCCGGGAACGTCCGGCATGCAGTCGCGTCCGGCCGACTCGCCGCACTCCCGCTTGCAGTTACAGTCGCAGCAGGCGCTCTGCGCGCCATTCGCGGACGGTCCGGAGGAAACGCAGCTATGACGCTGAACAAGTCTCGGAGCGTCGCCCGGTGCATCTTCGCGGGCTTCGCCTGCGTATTGCTTGCGGCGGCTTGCCCGACCGTCGCGTTCTGCCGCCCAAGCGTGGCCATCACCGCACCCGCCGACCAGGCGTTGGTCTCCGGGCAGACTTGGATCAACCTGGCCTTCCGGAGCGACACGCGCCGCCAGATCGTGCGCCTCGAGCTTCAACTGGACGGGCGCGAGGCCCAGGCGTACGTCCTGCCGGTCCCCCTGGTGCAGGGCCAAAAGACTTTCCCTCTGGACGCGAGCATGCTGCCGCCGGGCCCCCACGTGATTTCGGTGCGTGCTTTCGATTCGCTGGGAGAGACCGGGGATGCGCAAGTGACTATCAACGTCGCGGGCGCGGGCCCTGGCGCGGCTCCGGCCGGCATGCTAGATCGGATTCCGCCTGTGGTGACGGTCTACTACCCGGCCCAGGGCGCCACCGTGTCGGGGACGGTGCAGATTCGCGCCGAAGCCAGCGACCAGGGCGGCGTGCGCAGCGTCCTTTTCTTTGTGGACGGAAAGTTGCACACCGTGCGCATGAACACGCCTCCGTACACGGCGACGTGGGATACTACGCGCTACAGTGAAGGTCCCCACGTCATTGAGGCGCGGGCGAAAGACAACTCCGATAATGAGGGCCTGTCCGCGCCGGTCACCGTGATCGTCCAGAATCAGACGCCGGAGCCATTTGCACCCGGCCCTGGCATCGGCCAGACCTCGCCTTGGCCTGGAATGGCGGGCGCGCCCGTGGTGCACGGTCCGGCCGCCGGTGGGACGGAAGGCGGAACGCCGACCATAGTCCCTCCGGGCCCGAGTGGCGACTCATTGCCCCCCGTGACCTGGCCGCCGGTAGCCGGTGGGGGAGCCACGGGCCCCATCGAATCCACTGTGAAGCCGGTTGAGCCTTCGCGAAGCGCCACGGTTTTCGAGCCGGGGGCCCGTCCGGGCGTGATCGATGTGCGCGAGCCCAAGCTCTCAACGCCGCCGCCCGAGGTCGCCGTGGCTGGTGGGGACGAGACCCCTGCGCCCGGAGGAGATGAAACACTTGCGCCTCCGCCGTTGGAGCATGAAGCACCGCTGCCCGCCGGAGGCAAGCCGCGCACGGTGATTCCCGGCATCGACCTGAGTGCAGCGCCGCCCATCAAGCCGGAACTCGCGGTGGATGTCACCCCCCCGCCCGCGGATGGTGGCAAGAACGCAGAACTCGCCGCGCCCGGCGGTGCTGGTCCGGACACAGTGATTGCGCCTTCCGGAGCAATCATACTCCCGGACACTCACGTTCCTGCCCCGGAGCCCGTACCCGAGCCGCAGCTAGCGGTCCCTGCGCCAACGACTGAAGCGCCCAGAGGGTCGGGTGCGAGGCTGGCGCGCGAGACGCCGCGCACGGAACCTATTGCGACTCTGGAAGGGACTGTGTTGACGCCACAGGTGGGAGAACCCACACCGGAACCAGCGACAGAACCAGCGACAGAACCAGCGACAGAACCAGCGACAGAACCAGCGACAGAACCAGCGACAGAACCAGCGACAGAACCAGCGACAGAA